>CAIVFQ010000098.1 GCA_903905285.1 uncultured Alphaproteobacteria bacterium | reverse complement strand
TGCTTCTCTTTTGCTCCCACCTCGGGAAACAAAAGACATAACCTTTTTCCGTAGGTCTAACGTATATGCTCTTGCCATATCCACCTGACTATCACACAATCTGAAACTTGTCTATTAACCTAATAGAAAAATACTATAGTTTTTCTAAGGATGAAAATCCACTACTCCTACGCGCAGCACTAAAGGGAGAACAAGATACCGCGCTAGCCTTAGCCTCCGGAAGACCATTCCGTTCTTATCGTAGCCAACATCATCGCAACGGGGGGGCGACTGGGGCATTAATTTTGGACGGGCGCCCACAAGACAAGAATGGGTTGTGATTCGTGACACCCTGGGGCAAATCGCGGGACAGTGTTCAGAATATGGTTTGCACAGTGTTTTCCAACGTTTACAGGCAATTTTACTCGATGTAACCCCCTCTTGGTCAGTATCGCGCGAACATGAAGAAGCATATCTAAGCCATAGACAGAATGCCTTTATTGGAGCCGCAGTTGCGGCGGTTCAAAAGTCTGGCACCGATCTTGACGATGACCAGTGGAAAAACATGGGGTCACATGTAAACCTTACGGCAACGCAAGCCAAAACCCGCTATGAATGGCTTGAAAGCCAGTGGCGATAAAAGAAAAAGGGAAGTATGATAAACGTCATTCTTCCCTTTTCTTCAAAACAGGTTCTTTGCGGTGCCCACAAACAATCTCACCCCCGAACAAGCCGCAGCTGAGCTAAAGGCCCTGGCCAAAGAAATTGCCGAACATGATTATCGGTACTATCGTCTAGATCAACCCACAATCAGTGACCAGGCTTACGATACCCTGCGCCGCCGCAATCAGGAAATTGAGGCGAAGTTTCCTAACCTTATACGCTCTGACAGCCCCACCCACCGGGTGGGTTCAGCCCCTGCCCCTGAATTTGAAAAGGTGAAGCATCAATCACCGATGTTATCGTTGGATAACGCCTTTTCTTTTGAAGAAGTGGGCGACTTTATCGGCCGCATTAAACGCTTTCTAAAATGGCCGGCGGATCAAGATATTGCTTTTATGGCTGAACCCAAAATTGATGGCCTGTCTGCGTCTTTGATTTATGAAAACGGCCAGTTTGTATTGGGGGCAACCCGGGGCGATGGAGTAGAAGGCGAAAATATAACCGCCAACTTAAAAACGGTTCGTGACATTCCATTGGTCCTACAGGGGGATTTTATACCCTCCCGATTAGAGGTGCGCGGTGAAGTTTACATGTCTCTGTCTGACTTTGAAAAGCTGAATCAACAGCGCCAAGAACAACAAGAACCTCTTTTTGCCAATCCCCGTAACGCTGCCGCTGGGTCGCTGCGACAATTGGATTCAGCCATCACGGCCAAAAGGCCCTTATACTTTTTTGCCTATGCCTATTATTCCTCTGAACCGACCGGTGATTCCACCCAAGAACAGCTTTTGCAGTCTTTAAGGCAATGGGGCTTCCCCGTGAACCCCCATGTTCGGCTTTGTTTAAATCAAGCCGATCTGGAAACCCACTATCAAGGCCTTGAAGAATTGCGCCCCACCCTGGACTATGAAATTGACGGGGTGGTTTATAAAGTTAACGACTTAGCATTACAAAATCGGTTGGGGTTTGTTGGGCGTGCTCCGCGGCATTCCATTGCCCATAAATTTGCGGCCGAACAGGCCGAAACAGTGATAGAAGATATTTTGATTCAGGTGGGCAGAACAGGCGTTTTAACACCGTTAGCCGTTCTAAAACCTGTTTTTGTTGGCGGGGTGATGGTCAGGCGAGCCACCCTTCACAACAAAGATGAAATTGAACGCAAGGATGTTCGCGTCGGCGATACGGTGATTGTGCAACGCGCAGGCGATGTCATTCCGCAAGTGGTTAAACCCCTTATCAATAAGCGCCCCGTTGACAGCCAACCGTTTATCTTTCCCACCCATTGTCCCGTTTGCCAAACGCCAGTGACACAAACTGAGGGCCAAGTCGCCAGACGCTGTAACAACAGTTTTGACTGCAGTGCACAGGCCGTTGAACGCCTGAAACATTTTGTCAGCCGCAATGCCTTTGATATTGAGGGGCTGGGCGAAAAACATCTGGAGGCTTTTTACCAAGAGGGGTTCATCAAAAATCCCGTAGATATTTTCACCCTTCACCAAAAAAAAGACTTATTAGAGAAAAGAGAAGGTTGGGGCAAACAATCCCTTGAAAACCTGTGGAAATCAATTGAAAAACGCCGGGTGATTTCCCTAGATCGATTCATCTATGGATTAGGCATTTCGCAAATTGGACACGTTTCGGCCAGGCTGCTGGCCAGGCATTACCAAAACCTGGATACCGTGTTACAGGCTAATGAAGAGGATTTGTTAAGCATAGAGGGCATCGGCCCTGGCATGGCACACGACCTGATGGCCTTTTTAAAAGATGATCAGCAACAAAAGCTTATCCATGATTTACAGGAACAGGTAACCGTTGAACTTTACAAAGTTGAACAGATTCTCAACAGCCCCTTGCAAGGAAAAACCGCGGTCTTTACAGGCACCCTGAATCAGTTAAGCCGCAGCGAAGCCAAGGCCCAGGCCGAACGCCTGGGGGCAAAGGTCAGTGGGTCAGTTTCGGCCAAGACAGACATGGTGGTGGCTGGTTCCGAGGCAGGCAGTAAATTAAAAACCGCCCACGCCTTAGGCATTAAAGTTTTAAGTGAAGAAGAGTGGTTGGGATTAATAGACAAAAAATAAACTTGAATAATGAGTTTTATCAACCTACATATACGGCATCGACTCTTAATAATTTTTATAAGGTAATTTATGATTAAAAAGACAATTTTTTCGTTAACGCTTTCGCTGCTTTTATTTGCATCAAACGGTAGTGCTATGGACGACGCTGCTGCTTATGCTGACCCTAGTAGTGGAAGAATGCCGAACCTTGGCGCAGGTTTATCCAGTGGCAGTGATGACGACGACCATGCAGAAGAAAGAAGAGCTGGAAGAGATGCAAAAGAAAGAAAACATCAGGATAAAGATGATGCACAGCCTTCTTCTGCGTCTGCATCTCGCAGTAGAGACGTGGATGCTCATGAGCGTGGATTCGATACCTTATATCGCAAATTAGGAAAATCACTTCTTTGCCCTGGCGTCGACCCTCGCGATATGCTTCATGCGAGTAATATGCTGTATGCAAAATATGCAGGCTACGTTAAGCGGGGCTTCCGACAGTTGGATGCTGCAACCCTTGATCCAGATTTCTTTGCATTTTTAAGGACCAATGGGAAAGTTTTAGAGTCTGTATGCGATGCCGACATGATGCGTATTTTCTTAGGGTTCATGGGACAGCTGAATACTCAAGGCCTTTTGACACAACATGCAATGTCCTCTATTCGTTTCCAAGCAGTCGTTCCAGATGGTGGACAGGTTTTATTAGCATCGATGGCGCGTACAAAACACGGGCAGCTTGTGATTGATGTAGACGGAGGGTTGAAACTTTTAAGAGGGGCTATTATGCCCATGTTCGGACCTATGATGGGGGCACCTATGCATATGATGGGCGGCGGCGGCTATGGGGCACCTATGATGGGTGGCGGTGGAAGGCCTGTTGATTCTCTTGATGGTGTTCTTAAACAACTTAGAAAAATTGTGACGGCTGATGGTCGCCAACTGTACAGTATTGAAGATGACCAAGCAGCCCTATCCGAGGTTGTAAGCCAGTGGTTTAACATGACCCGTAAGCTTTATGAACATGAACTTGGTTTATGGAAAAAAGAAGGCCCAAGAGTAGAGTTGCTTGTCAGAAATTGTGAAGCCGCAATGGCAAAATTAAGCGCTGCTAATGACGTGCCATATTCAGCCGTTAATCTTGACACGACAACGGTTGCCCTTGCCGCAACGCAAAAGGCAGAAAAAGCTGAAGACCGTGCATTTTTAAGGACACAGATTGAAAAACACATGCAAAGTCATCAGCCACAAATTGATGCTTATCAATCGGTCAAACCAATTCTTCCAACGCTTAAAGCCGGCCTAAAATGGTTCGATGAAGTTTTTGATTATGTAAAGAAAAATGGCAGAATAACTTAGTAATTTCAATTATTGGCTACTCATTCCTTTGTCATTCCCGCGCAGGCGGGAATCCAGTCGATGTTTCTGGGCCCCCGCTTTCGCGGGGGTGACAAAAGAGGACGGCTCAGATTTTTGTTCATGAATATTCTATGACTTCTAAAAACCCTTTTAAACTCTTCTTCTCCTTTGAATTTATAAGCGTTCTTTCGCTTTTTTCTTATCAATATAAGAATGCCCATCCTTACTTCACATTTTTTGATGTGACAATTTTTTTAAATCTGATCCTTATACCCTTGGCCCTTATTCTTTATTTTCGGGAAAGGAACCAATCGTGTCGGTTCTTATCCAAAGAGATTTTGTTTTTCTTGGGCATGATGGGGTGGTTTATCCTCAGCGTTTTATGGTCACCCTCCCACAGTTACAAAATTCAAAAAGCCCTGTGTTTTGCCATTTATACAATCCCTGCATTCCTAACGGGATATCTTATCATTTCGAATAGTCATGAAAGGACGCAAAGGCTTCTGCAGTCCCTTTTTATTTTTTCCCTTATTGTATTGGTTGAAACCTTCCATGTTTTTCACGTCAAGGGCATGGGATCAATTCAAGATATCATGGGGAACAATTACCTTATAACAGGTCAGACCTTGGGAACCGGGCTGCTTATCCTGATGGTTTTTTCCCTTCACCAATTTCATAATCGAAATAATAAGACCTTAGGATTAGGGTTGGAAGTCCTTCTTAGCAGCTTGTTTGTTTATGGGCTTATAAATATTGGGGGAAGAGGCCCTGTTGTGGCCAGTTTTGTTTCGATCGTTTTTCTGCATATCTTTTCTGCACAAAATCCCCATTTGATAAAAAGAAATTTTGCCCATTTAACCCTGTTTCTTATGTCATCTGTTATTATCTTTGTGGGTTTAAATTATTTTTTGAATCAAGAAGGTTCCCATTTCATAAACCGGTTGATGCCTTTACTAGATTCAGCAAAGACAGATGGATCAACCATGGAACGGTTAGATTTTTATCAGTCGGCGATAAAGGCTTTCTTGAAAAACCCCGTCATGGGCCTTGGTCTTGGTGGATGGCCGATGTACCATGGTTTGGGCGACATCAGCTTTCATCCCCACAATATTTTCCTTGAGATTATGGCCGAAACAGGCATGGTCGGACTTTTATTTTTTGTGGCATTTCTTTTTGTCTGTTTGAAGGGGTTACGATTAAGCCACGTTCTTTCGTGTCCTTACTTGATGGCGTTTTGCCTTATTGCCATTTTTTCATTTATGAATGCGTGTAAAACGGGTGATCTTCACGACAATATTCTTTTCTTCTTTTCCCTTTCTTTAGTTTCAGGATTAAAAAGATGAATACCATCCTAATAACACGACCCGAACCTGCTGCCACCCATGATGCTGCGTTATGGTGCCAGGCTGGCTTTGACGTTGTCATGGCGCCGCTGTTAACGGTCAATTTCATTCCTGTAAGGTTACCTGATTTTAAAAATTATCAGGCCCTTATTACAACCTCTGCCCAGGCTATTCTGGCCCTGGCGCAATTAACAACCGATCGAGATTTTCCACTTTGGTGTGTGGGGCAATCGTCCGCTAAAGTGGCGACTGATTGCGAGTTTCAAAAGGTTTTTACGCCAATTGATAGCCAAGAGAACGCCCTTGGTTTGGCTGATAGTATCGTCCAATACCTCACAGGCCCCCTTCTTTATCTCTCTGGCAAGAACGTGCAATTTAATATGGTTGAAGCCCTAACAGAAAAAGGGTTTCAGGTTGACCAGGTTGTTCTGTATGAAACTCAGTCCAACAAAACCGTGTGGCATCAGATGGATCATTTTTTCTCTATCCCTCACAAAAAGGGGGTAACTTTTTACTCCAGGCGCACGGCGCAGGTATTTAAAGAATATGCAACCGCTCAACCTGGATTTAAAGTCGATAAGGGCTGTTACGCCCTCGCCCTTAGCCCTGAAATTGCCAACCTGATTCAGTCATTTTTTTATGAGCCTCCGATTATCGCATCGACAACAACCCGATTAATCGCTAACCTGAAAGAAGATGTGTTGTAACCTAGGATCGCACGATGTCAGATACCGTAGAGACGCCTAAAGAAATTTTAAAAAAGCAACCGCCAGCTAAACAATCTGGAAAATTTTGGCAACATAGCCATTGCTTTCGTCAGTTTTTGGTTCAGTCCGCCGTAAGCTTTTTCCTCATCCTCTGCACGCTTGGTTGCGTGTTTTATTCAAGTTTTTGGTGGGAAAACAGTTTATTCCCGGGCTTGCGAAAAATTGATCCTTTGCAACGTGATCTGACTATTGTTCAAGCCAAGGTTGATCAGTTAGACCAAACGGTTCATCACATAACAGATCGTGGGGCGGAAATTGATACCTTGAAAGGTCAAATAGTTGCCTTGCAACAAGCCCTTACAACATTAGAAAGAGCGACAGAAAAAGACAGCGCTAAGTCGTCTGCAGTGCAAACACAAACAGGCAATGACGCGACTGTTTCTCAAATTCCCCATGAATTAAAAACTGCCTGGGATCAAATTAAAACACATCTTCAACACGGCGATGTTTGCACAGGTGCCTTAACAGAGTTCAAAACAAAGCTGTCGCTTAATGCTTCCTTAAATGAACAGCTTCAAAAAGTAGAGGGGTTTGCGCAAACGCCAGCAAAGTCGATGGCTTTCCTTCGCGATCAGCTTGAAAATATTTATCAAACCGTCAAGGCATCTCCCCTTGCTGGCGAGAAAGTTACCATCCCCGAAAGCCAGAGTTGGTTGGCGGGTGCGTGGAAATATTTATCTCAATGGATTCACGTTCGCCCTCTTGAAAATAAAGATGAAAAAGGGGAACAAGTTTCGGTGACCGCAGCGATCGAAAAGGCTTTGCAGGCTTTAAAGAACAATCAACTACCTCAAACCATTGAGTATTTAAAAAGCTTACCCCCCATAGAGACAGTCAATGAATGGTTAAGCCAAGCTGAACAACGTCAGCTGTGCGATAGAATCATCAACGAGATGGATAAAATTTTAGCTAGTCAACCGGTGAAGGGATAGACGTCAAATGCTTTGGTTTCGAGGGGCGCGTTTATTTTTAAAACTAACGCTTGCAGCAATATTTGCTGTTTTTTTAAGTGTGAACCCAGGGTCTGTTTCCTTGAAATGGTTCGGCTATCAGCTGGAAATGCCTGTGGCCGTTCTTTTGGTGGCTCTTTTTCTTTTGATAAGTGTTTGTCTTGTTATTCATAGTCTTTGGAGAAAGATCTGGCAAATACCCGAGCTGTATCTGAAATTCTTACAAAAACGAAAAGTTCTTAAAGGCGAAAGGTTATTGGTTAAGGCCTTAACCGCCATCGCCGCGCAACAACCTGAAGAAGCCATCCATTCGATTGAGCTGGCCAAGGTGTTAATTCCCAGTCACCCTTTCATTCCGGTTGTGGCCGCCCAGTCAGCATACATGGGGCATGATTCAGCAAAAGCCAAGTCCTATTTTGAAACCATGTGTAAAGACCCAAGCCTACGTTTCCTTGGGTTGCGTGGATTAATCTTACAAGCGAGAGAACAAAAAGATTGGCTACAGGCCGAAACGTTCTTGAAACAAGCCTTAAAATTAAGGCCTGATTCCCCCTGGGTACAGGAACAAATCCTAGAGAATCAAGTACAGTTGGTCGAAACTGGCCAGGCGCAATTAATTGAAACCCAAGGGGTTCAGCGGTTCTTAAAGAGTGACGTTTCTAAATCGCATCAGGCAATAACCTATTGGTTAAAAGCACAGAAATCACCTGAAAATGTTGATGCCTATGTGACTTCATTAACGAAAGCCAATGGGTTGTTACCCGACCACGTGCCGATTGCATGTGGTTTGGCTTTAGCATTCTATCAGTCCGATAATCAGTCAAAAGCCCAAAAAATATTAAAGAATACCTATAAATTGCAGCCTCATCGTGATTTAGCAACCTGTTGGTTAAAGATTCACCCCGGCTTAAAACCTTTAGAGGCTTACCAAAGTTTAGAAAAACTAACGCAACCTCACAGCAATCATCCTGAAACGTGGTGGGTCATGGCGCATGCTGCCTTTGAGGCACAGCTCTGGGGACAGGCTTCTAAATACTTACAAGATTTACACACCCAATATGGCGATACCCAAGGCGTGTGTTATATGATCGCCCAATTAGAGGAAGCACAACATCCCCACGATCATGATTTGATTCGGTCGTGGTGGCGCCGCGCGATGGCGGCAGGTTCTGAAAAACATTGGGTTTGTCAGAAATGTGATCACCCTAGCCACCAATGGCAACCGATCTGTGGAAGCTGCGGCGCCATTAATCAAAGCCAGTGGCACGGGTTTCAAAAGGTTTCAGACAAGCCGTTGTTGATTGGGTAAATCTTATTTACCTGCGGCTTGCTTCCAAAATCCTAAACTACCCTGCATGCCCGATCCGTCTGGGGTTTTAGCTGTTTCGTCTAAGTACGCATACAGACTGTCTACATAACCCTGCAATCCAAAAAAGCGAAGGCATGTTAGAAAACGAGTCATCCTAAGATAATTGTGTGTCTTGATAACCCAGTTTTCGCTCCAGGTTTGTCCCGCCACGGGGGTCCCTAATGCCTTGTCTTCTGCTTTGGAGAGAGGAACAATCTTTGAAGATTTATCAAGTTGACTGCCCCAGAATGTCACCTTACGAGTAAAGGATGCAGCCAGCATCTCTTGCATAGCGGCCCCAACTTGACCATGGCCTTTTAGTGTTTGGCATGTTGTTATCAGCGTGCGGGGAGCAATACAATCCCCCTGACCCACCGTATGAATGGGAAACCACCACTGTACGTAGTTGTGTTGTTTTTCCATCCAGGTGTTATTATTTGCCCAGTTTTGATCTAAATAATCACGAACTTTGGGGGGACTGCCTTCAACATCGGGCATAAGACCCATTAGGTATCCACACAAAAGAACGTCATTCAACCAATCAGCTTTAGCTCTCTCATTAAGTTTTTTGGCTGAAAATTGTCTTTCAGATACGCTTTTATCAGTGATTAAGGTTAAAAATGACTGCCACCGCGCCCCTTGGGTTGATGTCACCAAACTGTCGGCTCTTGCCGGTAACGTAATTTTGGGGTGATAAGGATGTTCTGGAGTTCCTTTTTTAGCTAAACCCTGCAGTCTTAAAATTTCATCCTGATGTTCTGACTTTGTATATGACTTTCCGGCAAGATCAGAATGTTGCAAGGTAATAGCCTGCGCAGAGGCTGCCAGGAAAACCTTTTCTTGCTCATCAGCAGGTTTGCCAGAAAACCCAAAAGGCCCACTTGTTTTCAACATATAATCCAAGGCCAATGCTGTTGAGCGATCGTGGCTATAGCTTGTTAAAAACAAAACATAATCCATTAAAGGATTGGTCACGGCTTCGCTTGGTTGAAAGACAGCGTGCGACGTTAGACTTTTTGTGAAAGCATGATAGTTACTGGTTAAGTCACTGTCAAAGTCACCACTCTTTCCGGTAAAGGTTGGCACGTACCCTAAAGCGGCCGTCACGACCAGGAAATGTAAATAAATAACCGAAAAACAAAAATAAATCTTTTTCATGGCTTAGCCCCATATTACCAACTGATTCTACACATAATATGGGGTTAAAACTTTACAGAACAAGTATAATCTATTTTTTAAGTTAGCAATTTCTGCAAAGGCTCAAATAATTCCGGATTTGCTGCCAAAACGCTGCCCGTTTCGAACATGTTTTTACTGCCATTGATTTCGCTGACATAACCACCAGCTTCTTTCACCAATAAAATACCAGCTGCTAAGTCCCAAGGTTGCAAGTGATTCTCAAAAAAAGCATCAAAGCGACCCGCTGCAACATAAGCCAAATCAAGAGCCGCCGCCCCCAGGCGCCGTGTTCCAGCGGTGATTGGCATAATTTTTTCTAAGTGTTTTTGAAATAACGCGCGATCACCATGATCACCAAAGGGTGTACCAATGGCCACCAAAGCCTCATCCAAATGTCGGCGACCAGAAACCCTTAGGCGACGCCGGTTCATAAAAGCGCCCTTCCCTTTTTCGGCCCAATACATTTCATCTTTAATGGGGTCATAGGTAATGCCCGCAACAATCTCAAGGTCTTTTTTTAAGGCCACAGTAATCGCAAAATGGGGGATGCTGTGCAAGAAATTCGTTGTGCCATCTAAAGGGTCAATCACCCATGTATGGTGAGGATCACTCCCTTGTATTGCACCTGATTCTTCAGCCAAGAATGAATAATCGGGTCTGGCCTTAGAAAGTTCTTCGATCAGAATTTTTTCCGATCGCCTGTCAGCGGTTGAAACGAAATCACCTAGCCCTTTTTTAGAAACCTGCAAATGTTCAATTTCACCAAAATCACGAATCAAGCCGCGGGTAGCCTTCTGCACAGCCGCCATCATCACATTCATCGTTGGCGAACAACCAGGAGATCGAGCATGGGTCATCATTCAGTCTTTCAAAAGTTGTTTGGCTAAAACACCCTAGCACAAACCTTGAATTGGCATAAAGATTGTTGTGAAACTTTTTCATCAACAGAAGTCAAATAGACAAAAGACCAAACAAGCGATTAACAATTGATTAATACTTATCTGTTAATTTTATATAAATACAGTTTACTTGAAAAAATAAATTTATGGTCTGTTTTATTGGAAAAACCCATCATGCTTTAATAGGTATGATTTTCACTAGCTTATCGTTCCTTTTTGTAAATTCTGCCTTATTTGCAAGCTATGAACCAGACTGTTATTCAGTTGAAAGAGAACGAAACGCAACCATAAGAATTTTGTCGCTTGACGGTGGCGCTGTCCGCGGCATAATTCCGGCCACGATTCTTGCGCGTTTGTGTCAAGAAGCAGGGCTGGAAGTTTCTGACATGTTTCACGTCGTTGGAGGCAGTTCAGCAGGCGGCATGATTGGCACATGTTTAACAATTCCAAAAAATCCTGAAGATGACCGCTCTGAGTGGATGCCTCTCTATACAGCACAGGATTGCGTTGATATGTTCTTTACTGAAAGAGAGAATATTCTTAAGAAACGCTGGTTTCCAATAGGGTCACTTTATGACGTATGTTGCCTTGAAGATCTTACTATGCGCCTTTATGGTGATACCAGTTTTGATCAAACACTAATCCCAACTGCCGCCTTAACCTATGACTACATACATGCAAAAGCCAAGGTTTTAAAAAGTTGAGACAAAGAGGTTTTCTATACAAGAGATGCTGTGTTATCAACAACGGCTGTCCCCTTATGTTTCCATCCCCGTTTTCTTTCACCCATTAACGCAAAAACATCTAGTAAAGCGCCCACTCATTTACTGGGAGACGGCGGTATCCTTGCCAACGACCCAACAGCGTATATCATCAAAGCCGCAAGAGACCTTTATCCACATGCTAAAAATTTTGAGGTCGTGTCTATAGGAACTGGTTTTATAAAAGAATCATCTATCTCCAATTTGATGAGATCAGCGCTTGGAATAATGGGCTTAAACACACAGCTGGCGGACTTTTATTTCCGAGACCAATCGAAAACTGTTGAAAATTATATCGACATGCTATTCCCAGGTCATTATACCCGTCTAAACTTTGAACTTCCCTATGCGCATGCAAGTTTTAATGACACAAGCGAGAGTAATGTAAGGTATCTTCATCAAGCAGCAAATCATTATGTTGACACACATCCCCACCTTATTAGAAAACTAGCAGAAAGATTAAAACTTTCAAAAGATAGGGTTTAACGAACGATAGAGTCCCTTGGTCAATACCAAGGGACATCCTGAGATTTACCCCGAAAAACGTAATAGCAGTAAGCTGTATAACCCAACACACAGGGTAAAAATAACGCCATACCCACTAATAATAACGACTGAGATTCAGGTGCTGCTGCAGCCTGTTGCAAGGAAACCTGATAAGGAACCACCCACGGCCATAAGCTCACCGCTAAGCCCGCATAGCCTAAAGCGAATAGAGTGATCGACAAGAAAAATGGCTTGGATTCGTCTTTCTTGACCAACGACTTGAAAAGATTCAAGGCTGCCCAAATTGTTAATAAAGGAATCGGCGATAGGTATAGTAAGTTAGGCATCGAAAACCAACGATGGCAAATCTGCTGATTTATAAAGGGAACCCAAAGGCAAACCAATCCCATAAATCCTATCACGTAAACAGCCACGTAAATGGCACAACGACGGGCCCATTTTTGAGTATGATCCTCGGTTTTCATAATCAACCAAGTGGCCCCTAACAAAGCATAACCAAACACCAAGGCCACCCCTGTCATTAAAGAAAAAGGCATTAACCAATCAAATCCACCACCCGCAAAGACACGCCCATCAACAGAGATACCTTGAACGAATGCCCCCAACATAACCCCTTGGCAGAAGGCAGAGATTAAAGACCCAAAATGAAAGGCGTAATCCCACAATTTTCGCCCTCTGTCATTGGCTTTAAAGCGAAACTCAAAGGCAACGCCCCGAAAGATAAGCCCCAACAACATAACCATAATGGGAATGTAAAAGGCTGGCATCAAAATGGAATAAGCCAAAGGAAAAGCTGCAAACAGACCCCCTCCCCCTAAAACCAACCATGTTTCATTACCATCCCAAAACGGGGCAATAGAATTCATTATTTTATTACGGCAAGTTTCAGTGGGAGAAAAAGGAAATAAGATACCAACCCCTAGGTCAAACCCATCCAGCAGTACGTACAAGAAAATGGCCGTGGCTATTAAGCCCCCCCATATCAACGGTAAATTTAAGTAAGCCTCAAAAGTAAACATCTCATTAATGACTTTCTTCTGGAGTAGGCACTAGAACTGGTTTTTGTAAAACATGACCACTGTAAATAATCTCCTCATCTTTTAAAGACACAGGGCCCCTTCGAACCAGCCTGCAAATGTAATAAAGTCCAGCACTAAAAATAACACTATAGACAACAACAAAGGCCACCAAAGATGCAAAAATATGTTGACCTAAAACAGGGGATGAAGCCTCTGACGTTCGAATAAGGCCATAGGCCACATAAGGCTGGCGACCAATTTCTGTAACAAACCACCCAGCTAGAACAGCTATAAAACCGGACGGCGTCAAGGCAACACACCAACGTTGAAACCAACGACTATCAAATAAACGTTTACGCATGAACAAGAAAATGGCGATGAGCCCTGTTAAAACCATCAGCGACCCCATGCCCACCATCACGCGAAAAGACCAAAACACCATCGCCACAGGCGGGCGTTCTTCTTTAGGCCATGCCTTCAGCCCTTTGACTTCACCATCCCAAGAATGGGTTAAAATAAGACTGGCCAATTTGGGAATTTCAAGACTATACAAGGTCTGCTCTTTTTGACTATCGGGCCAACCAAACAAACGAAAGGGCGCCCCCTTTTCTGTTTCCCAGGCCCCCTCCATAGCCGCAACTTTTGCGGGTTGATATTTTAAGGTATTTAAACCATGCAAATCGCCCAAAACCACCTGCAGCGGGGCAATAAAAACAGCCATCAACATCGCCATGCTCAGCATAATCTTGGCATAGGGAAGGTGTTTCTTTTTTAGTAAATACCACGATGCCACCCCACCGACAGCAAAAGCCGTGGTTAAATAAGCAGCTATAACCATGTGGAAAAAGCGATAGGGAAAAGAAGGGTTAAAAATAATTGCCCACCAATTGACAGGGAATAAAATGTTGCCTTCGCGCACCTCAAAACCTGCTGGTGTTTGCATCCAACTATTGGCTGATAAAATCCAAAAGGCCGAAATAAGGGTTCCAACAGCAACAATAAGTGTGGCCGTGAAATGCATTTTTCGGCTCACACGTCCCCAACCAAATAACATAATCCCTAAAAAAGATGCCTCTAGGAAAAAAGCCGTTAGAACCTCAAACCCCAATAAAGGACCAAGGACGTTTCCTATTTTATCCGAAAACCCAGACCAATTGGTTCCAAACTGATACGAGAGAACAACCCCCGTCACGACACCCATACCAAAGGTCAGGGCAAAAATTTTGACCCACATATGGTACAAATCTTTATAGATTGTCTTTTTGGTTTTTAACCACAAACCTTCCAACACAGCCAACCAACTAGCAAGACCAATCGTGAAGGCAGGGAAGAGAATATGAAAGCTAACTGTGAACGCGAATTGAATCCGTGCTAAAAAAACGGGA
>CAIVFQ010000097.1 GCA_903905285.1 uncultured Alphaproteobacteria bacterium | reverse complement strand
TTGATGAAACGATCTTAAACTACAATGAAACTCCAAGAAAGAAACTGATGTGGAAAACTCCTCTTCAGGTCTTTAATGAAAATTTACACTGTGTTGCACTTGCAGCTTGAATGTGGCAATACACTGAAAAAGTAAATAAAGTGTTAATATTTCATTCCGTTAATACTTTGTTAATAAATTAACCTTATTTCAATGTTTGTAACAAAAAGTTTATAATTATTCAAATTTATAAGCTGACAGGAGAAAAACATGAAAACCAAAATATTAAGCTTTGCTGTAGTCTTTCTTGCCGTTGGTAACTGCCATGCTGGATCACCGGAATCTAATTATTTAGCTGTCAGTTACCCGAAAATAACAGAAATGAATCGATCATGGTGGGGGCTTTCAGAGGTAGATGTTCCGACGAATGAATGGCAGGATGTTGAAACCCTTTATTTGGGGAGTAATGAATTACAATCAGTGCCGGCTAAATTAGGGGAGCTTTCACAATTGAGACGCCTTTATTTAGAAAACAACCGTATTCAATCTCTGGACGATTCTGCAAAAGAATTTGGAAGCCTTTCGTCTCTTTTCCTGCACGGTAATAAACTTGTTAGTCTGCCCGATGCGATGGGAAGTCTTGCAAATCTAACGGAATTGAGCCTGTCTTATAACAAATTGCAAAGTTTGCCAGCAAGTATGCGCAATCTTAAAAACAGCTTAAAGACGCTGAACCTGGTTGGAAATCCTTTGCAAGAAAGAGGGGAAGACGGAACCCTAGGTTGGAAAGACTTAAAAGAAATTTTTGGAGAGAGTATGTTATTTAATCCAAGATAGAGATGGCGCCGTTATAAATTAAATGGGCTTCGCCTTGTAATATCAGGTGTTGCTCATTTAGTTGAATGATTAACGGCCCGCCCTTTTGATGAACGTGAACGGTTTGTTCAACCAAACCATGGGCCTGACCCGCTGCAAGGGCGGCGCAGGCCCCCGTTCCGCAAGCTTGCGTAAATCCTGCTCCCCGTTCCCAAACGTTTAAAAGAAGGGTGTGCCGATCAACCACCTTTGCAAAACCCACATTCACGCGAGGCGGCATGGAGGGGTCAATTTCATGAAGGTATGTTTCTAAAATCGCCTCCAATTTTTCTGAAACGGTTATGTCGTCGACAAAGCAAACCAAATGTGGATTCCCAACATCAACAAAAACCGCATACCCTTCGCCATGTTTAAGATCAACTGTTTTAACACAAACAGGTTTTGGTAAAATGACGCTGACCGTGCCGTCATCTAAAAGGTTGCAATCTAGGGTTCCGCCTGCTGTTTGCAAGACGGCCCCTTTAAGATTGTGTTGTTGAATTAGTAATTTTGCGACACAGCGACTGCCATTGCCGCAGGCTTCGGCTTCTGAGCCGTCGGCATTGAAAAAACGAATTTGATAAACGTGCACATCATCTGTGGGTCGAACGTAAATGGCCTGATCACACCCAATGCCCCAACGACGATCAGCCAGTTTTTTACTAAGAGCTGATAATTCTTTTTGATCGTCTGAAACATTTTCAGACACAATCACAAAATCATTGCCCAATGCACAGGCTTTAACAAAAGAAATGCAACCTTCGTCTTTCGAATTCATATTCCGAAATCCATTGGGTATAGGATGCTTTGTCCTCATGGTTTTAAAGATTTTAAAACTGCAAAGGGGTTGATTTTTTCTGACGGAAGCGGGTCTTCTGAGGTGTCAGTTTCTTCCTTTAAATCCTCTGAAGCGCGGGGGTAGGGGTTTAAAGACAAAGATAAATACTGTGCTGTTATCTCGCCCAAATCAACGACGTCTTCGATGCTAAACTCTCTGTCATCATCTTCCTGATCATTAAAGGATTCGTCTTGATATTTTTGGTCAATCGCATGAAAGCTGAAACGACACTCAACATCCTCTGTTACCTGTTTCAAGGTTGTCACGCAACTTTGCACAACCTGGGCTTGAAGTTGGCCTACAACATAATACCCTTTCATGATTGTGCGCCCCCCTTCAACAGTGTATTCAGCTTGCAATTCGTTCACACTGATGATTCCAAAGCGTTGCGCTAAGGCTGAAGCTTCACTGGGTGTGGCTTTCAGCGAATAGACTAAATTCTTTTTGTAAAGGCGTTCTAAATTAACAAGACGGCTTAGTTCGATATAAGGTTCCATAAACTCAACAAAGATCAAGAGTTGACATAAACCCAAACTAATGCGAAACCTAAAAAAATGTAAGCACTTTACGACTTGTTTGAAAAAAAATGAATTCTAATAAAAATATAATGGGCATAGCAATTCTGGCGTTAGCATTGTTAAGCGGGTGCAGCCCACGAATAGATAGCCGTGGATATAACATTGAAACCATTAATGCCGCCCAGGTGAACGTTGGGGTTGATACCCAGAAAACCATCCAGGAACGCCTAGGATCGCCCTCTACAGTTTCTGCGTTTCCCACCACACAACAAGGGCAGTCTTGGTATTACATTTCAAAGAAAACGTCAGCGACCTCTTTTTATAACCCAGAAACACTTGAACAACATGTGCTTGTAATTGACTTTAACAGCCAAGGAATCGTTCAAAATGTGAAACGGTTCGAAGGCGAACATCAGATTGAATGTGTCAACCGTAAAACAGAAACCTCTGGTTATGAATCAAGCTTGTTACGGGATGTCTTTGGCAACTTCGGCCGTTATAGCGGGGCGTCGACGAAACCCCGTCAATAGGGTAAAGCAGAAAAACCAACATTTTCTTTTGAATTGGGTATAAGATAGGGCAGATTTTTCGTTCTGTAATAAAGCCGTAATAAAATGACCCTAACTATTCCTATTCAAAAACTCAGCCATGGTGGCCAGTTAGATTTACCCTTCTATGCAACTGAACACAGCGCTGGCATGGATTTAAGCGCTGCCATTGATGAAGATATCATTCTAAAACCCGCCCATCGCCACATGATACCAACCGGCATTGCCATTGCTTTGCCCACAGGATTCGAGGCGCAAATCCGTTCACGATCAGGTTTATCGGCCAAGCATGGCGTGGTTGTTTTAAACTCTCCAGGCACCATTGATGCTGATTATCGGGGGGAAATTGTGGTTATTCTTCATAACCATGGAGATGAAAATTTCACAGTGACTCCTGGCATGCGTATTGCCCAGATGGTGATTGCCCCTGTTACAAAAGTTGTCTGGAAAGAGCAGGCTGAATTGTCTGTGACGCAGCGTGATGACAAGGGATTTGGTTCGACTGGCCTATGAAACATATACCCTTCGTCTTTCGAAATCTGTTTTCCGAAAATCTCGGACTCTCGCGTCCTCATGTACCCCTCTGTACGCTCCGGGCGCTCGCCCCTTATTTTCGAATCCATATTTCGAAATCCATTGGGTATAAAATCCATTGGGTATGTCTATTAATCATGCTCGCTTTTTGTTCGCCAACCATGGCCGAACCGACAGCGTTGCCTTTGCCCAGGTATGTGTCGTTGCGATCGAATGCTGTGAACTTGCATGTGGGGCCTGGTAAAAATTACCCTATCGACTGGTGCTATGTGCGACAAAACTTACCGGTTGAAATTATTGCTGAATTTGATACCTGGCGCCAAATTCGCGATTGGCAAGGTGCCGAAGGGTGGGTTCATAAAAGCCTGCTTTCAGGCAAAAGAACCGTTTGGGTTTTGCACAAAGTAAGGCCCCTTCGCAAAGGCCCAGACGAAAAAGCTAAAGTGATAGCCCAGCTTCAACCAGGGGTTGTGGCGAAGGCAGTAGAGTGCCAAGGAAACTGGTGCAAAATTGAAGTTAAATACAAAAACAGTGTTTATAAAGGGTGGATCAAACGCCGCTGTTTGTGGGGTATTTACCCAAATGAAATGAAATTCGACTAATGTCCTGCCTTATCCACCTAGACGGTGTTACCTATCAACACCAACACAAAACTATTGTTGAAGATATTCATCTTAAGGTCGGCCTTTCAGAAATTGTCACCATTATTGGTCCAAATGGCGCTGGTAAAACGACCCTTTTAAAACTTATTTTGGGGCTGATTCAGCCGACAGCTGGCACCGTTTGGCGCGCTCAACCCTTACAAATTGGCTATATGCCCCAAAGAATTGAAATTAATCCTTTATTGCCCCTGACGGTTAAGGGGTTGCTAGAGTTATCACAACCAACTCCCATTCTTGATAGTGATTTAAATGAAGCGTTAGAACGGGTCAAAGGCGCCTATCTGATGAATCAATCGTTGCAAACGTTATCGGGCGGCGAATGGCAACGCGTTTTATTGGCGCGCGCCCTTTTACGTCAGCCGAATTTATTGGTCTTGGATGAGCCGGCCCAGGGGGTTGATATCATCGGGCAGACAGAGTTTTATCAGTTGTTAGCTAACTTACGCACAGACTTAAAGTGTTCGATTATTTTGGTTTCCCATGATCTCCATTTGGTTATGGCAGCAACCGATAAAGTCATTTGCCTCAATCGCCACATTTGTTGTTCGGGCCATCCTGAAATGGTGATGAATGACCCTCACTATCAGCAGTTATTTGGTATCAGCAGCATAGCCCCTTACATTCACCATCATGACCATCGCCATGACGGAGGTTGTCATGAATCTGTATAGTTTTCTTATCATCCCCTGGATCGCAGGAATTGGGTTGTCGGTGATGACAAGTGGTATCGGCTGCATCTTGGTGTGGCGCCGGCTTTCCTTTTTTGGGGATGCCTTAGCCCACAGTACTCTTTTGGGCGTTGCCTTAAGTCTGGTTTTAAACGTATCGTTGTTTTGGGGCGTTCTTGCCATTTGTATTTTGGTGGGCTTGATTCTTAGTTATTTTCCCAAGCAAACCCAGGTAGGGTCAGACACCGCGTTGGCGATTCTATCGTATGGGTCGTTGGCTTTGGGCATGGTTTTGATGGGTAAAATTTCCACAAGGCCCATTGATCCTGCCAATTATTTATTTGGTGATATCTTAACGGTCATTCCCCAGGACTTGGTGGTCATTTTTGTGGCAGCCCTGTTGGTTGGCAGCTTTCTTTATTGCAAATGGCAACCGTTGTTATTGGTCACCTTAAACCCTGATTTGGCACAGGCCGAGGGGGTGAATGTCACCTTGTTAGAGCGTCAGTTAACCGTGATTGTGGCCATCACTGTGGCGGCGTGTTTGAAATTTATTGGGGCGTTGTTGGTGCCGGCCCTGTTGGTTATACCAGCAGCGACAGCCGCAGCTTATGCCAAATCACCAAAGTCTATGGTAGCATTAACATTCATTATTGCGTTGATCAGCATGACCCTGGGTTTATTCTTATCGGTTCAGTTTAACACCGCCAGCGGCCCTATGATTGTGGTTACGGCCTTGTGTTTGTTTCTGATAAGTCGTTTGCGACAACACAGTCGTTAAAAAAT
>CAIVFQ010000096.1 GCA_903905285.1 uncultured Alphaproteobacteria bacterium | reverse complement strand
CTATTCACCAGACTTAAATCCTATCGAGCACTGCTGGCATACCCTCAAATCCATCCTCAGACCTTTGGTGCAACAAAATACAGAAAATCTCCAAGACCTCATCGGAAAATGCCTATTAACTATCTAGAAAAATACTATATTAGGCAAAAGGGCATCCGTCAACTTTAATTTTTGCCCTTGAATAGGTTAAATAACATCCATCGCATCTTCAATATATACAACGACTTGTTGGTTGCCAAGCCATGAGTTTAGGTGAGCCGTTCCAGCCACCTGGATGAGTTTTTTTTGAATAAAAGCCTGTTCAAGATAGTCGCCCAATGCTGTGTTCTTAGAACGAAAAGCCATAGCTTTTAAACGTTGGCCAGTTTGATTGCTGATTTGACACCGAAAATGGTTTTCACCAACCGTATCTAAATAACTTATTTGTACGGGGCTGAAAGCAAAACGGGGTGATGCATTCCCCTGACCATAGGGTTCCAGTTGTTGTAGTGCTTCTAATAATTCAGGGGTTAATCCCCCCACAGATAGATATCCATCCAATCGCAATGACGGGGCATAATTTTGTAAATGCTTGCCCAGGTGTTGATTCAGAAAATCATGGAAGGCGTCATATTTACTTTTGTGAACACTAAATCCTGCCGCCATGGCGTGCCCACCGCCTTTTTCCAGTAATGCCTGATGGACGGCGACGTGCATCGCTGTCCCTAGGCACACGCCACTGACGGATCGTCCTGATCCTTTTCCGTTGTCGCCATCAAACCCAACAACACAGGCTGGGCGGTTATATCGTTCTTTCAAACGGCTTGCCACAATGCCAATGACACCAGGGTGCCAACCTTGGCCGCTAACCAACAAAACAGGATTCTTGATCAAATCAAGCGCCTCTACCTGTTCGATGGCTTGTTCCAAAACTATTTTCTCAATGTCTTGGCGTTGCTGATTGAAATGATGAAGTTGAGTCGCCAGGTCTTTGCTTTGCAATCCGTCGACACTGGTTAAAAGACGGCTGCCTAAGTCAGCCTGCCCAACGCGCCCGCCGGCATTGATACGGGGGCCTAAAACAAACCCTAAATGATAGGTTGTCATCGCCTCGGCAACGCCGGCTACATCGGCCAGAATTCTTAAGCCTAAATTTTGTCGTTGGCGCAAAACTTTTAAGCCTTGGGTTACAAACCCCCGGTTCAGGCCGGTTAACGGCATCACATCACAAACTGTTGCTAAGGCAACCAGGTCAAGAAATTGCAATAAATTCGGTTCGGCAACACCATTCTCAACAAACCAATTTTGTTGACGTAAGGCCCGTTGCAAAGCCACCAGGAATAAATAGGTAACGCCTGCTGCACACAGATGACCCAGCAAAGCGGTGGTGTCCGCGTCTTGATCAAGACGGTTGGGGTTGACCAGGGCCACAACGGGGGGCAGTTTCGGCTCGGCCGTATGGTGGTCAAAGATAATGACATCAAGGCCCATCCCTCGCGCATGACTAAGGGGTTCAAAGGCGGTGGTGCCACAATCAACCATTAAAATAAGCTGTGCCCCTTTTTTGTGTAAAGCTTCCAGGGCTTGGCTGTTGGCGCCATAGCCTTCCTCAATACGGTCGGGGATATAAAGACCAATGGGCCATCCGATGTGGCTAAAATACTGCCGCAATAAGGCTGAGGAGCAGGCTCCATCAACGTCATAATCGCCATACACAACAATTTTTTGTCGCTTGATAAGGGCGTCGATAACACGTTCAACCGCCTTGGTCATATCTAATAAACACGATGGATCTGGCATCAAGGTCATCAGTTTTGGCCGAAGATAACTTTCAGCTGTTTCCAGCGTGATGCCCCGATTAACCAATAGACGCCCAACCATATCTGGCAACTGATAGCGTTGGGTCAGGGTAAGAATTAGGCGTTCATCAAGGGTTGGCAATTGCCATTTTTTGCCGGTAGCAGAAATCCCAGAAGAAAAAGAACGATCGGCATCAGCCACTAGTTGTACCACCTTTCGTCATCATCACGAGCGACTCCCAGGTCGATAGAGGGAGTTATAAACAGAACATAGGGGAAAACCTTCCCGGTTTCTATAGTCATATAAGGGTATAGACGACACAAGTCTGACTTGCTAAAGTTTAAGAAAGTTTTTAAGGAGATAGTTATGACGAACGCAAATGGACAACCACAGGATTTACCGGCACCGCCCCTTATGATTCATGGGCAGTATGTAAAAGATTTTTCTTTCGAAAACCCCAATCCGTTGGCCGTTTTTGGTGGTGAACCCAACGATAAGCAACCCCAAATTGCCATTGATATTCAAGTCAATGCCGAACCTGTTGGGGAAAAGACTTTCGAGGTGGTTTTGAACATCACGGCTAATGCTAAACGCGACGATCAGCAATTCTTCCTGACAGAAATTAGCTATGCTGGATTGGTGAGTATAGGCGATGTACCCGATGAACATGTGGGCCCATTGTTAATGATTCATTGTCCTGCCTTATTGTTCCCCTTTGCCCGTCACCTGATTGCCGATGCAACGCGCAATGGTGGTTTCCCGCCCCTGATGCTTGACCCTGTTGACTTTGCCCGTTTGTATGAAGATCAACAAAAAAGGACAGTGAACTAAGTTTGAACAATGCGTTTCCCCACCGTTAAAGGTGGGGAAGGCCAGGTATGTGCGGACATTATTCTGAGGGCTTTTCTAGGGATTCAAGAGAGGGAAGTTCTGGTTTGTCTATTAACGGGTCGATGCACTTTACCAATTCATCATGCTCCCCTTTATCCACTAACAAGACGGTGCTTTTTAGAAGCTTCTGTTGGCGTAAATATTCGGTCACATTATGTTCTGCGGTTTTTAAAGGGAAAACATGTCTTTTGTGTGGGTCGCTAACAATCAAGGGCAGCCCTTCGGCGTCCTCTATGATGGGACGATCTGTTGCATTCTGGGAACCAAAAAGTATATAAAATTCACACGAATTAAAATTCTGCGGGGGGCTGAAAATAGGTTGCAGATTCAATAATTCTCTCCATTGTCCGTGACCTGCCCTATCTATGTCTTTAAATTGGAATCGGGGACCAAAGGCTAATACCCTGTTGGCTTTTAATTGTTCGGCAAATAAAATAGCCCCATACCCACCCATAGAAAGGCCATAGGTGATGACATTTTCATAAACTCGGCCCTGAATATATTTTTTTATGATATCCAAAACCGCGTGCATTTCAGGGGTTTGATACCAATGATTGGTTAAATTAACAACATTTATGGCATCAATATGATTCTTGCTCAGGAAAGGTTGCCCCCATCGGCCGCCGCTGTCTGGTTTAAAATAAGTTTCACTGTGGTCTTGAAGTTCACTTCCCCATAGGGTGGATTTTAATGCATTAAAACATATCCATATATTCTTAGAACCAAACGAAGAAGCCTCAACCAAAACGTCCTTACCATTGTAAAGAATTGAGACTTTTAACCATAGATAGTTTTTGATATAATGCCCTGAGGTTTTTTAGAAGGAAGGGGCCTAGTTATGGCGAAATGTAAATTTTGTGAGAGCGAAGAGCATTATAAGAATGGAATTGTTAGAGGGCATCAACGT
>CAIVFQ010000095.1 GCA_903905285.1 uncultured Alphaproteobacteria bacterium | reverse complement strand
GTCTGTCCTGTCCCTCATCCAAGCTTCACATCATTCGTTACCTCCTGATGTGTCGGATTCGGTTCTATGCTGATGGCTAGTCTTTTCATAGGTTGGATTTGCACCAACTGATTCTTACGCACTTACCTTGGCGCACCCATAAAAAATCTCAGCAAGTGGTTGGACTGGCTTTGTTGGGGAATATCTTAGAGTATTTTGATTTTACTCTTTTTGCCCATTTTGGTTTGATTATTGCCCCTTTATTTTTCCCGACCTCTGACCCTGTGGCTGTATCCTTATATTCGATGGGGTTATTGGCCATTGGATTTATTGCGCGCCCTTTAGGCGGGTGGATTTTTGGGTCTATTGGCGATAAGTACGGAAGAAGCAAAGGACTATCCCTATCGATGTTGGGCATTATAATACCAACCCTGGGAATCGCTTTACTTCCGACTTATAACTCCATTGGCATTGCAGCAAGCATTTGCATTATTCTTTTGCGTTTAGCTCAAGGTGTAGCATTGGGTGGAGAATACAGCACAGCTGCTGTTTTTATTATTGAGCACACCCCAACAAAACGCCATGGTCTTATAAGCAGTATTATTTGCGCCTCTGGCTCGATTGGTAGCTTAGCAGCCTTAGCTTGTGTCGAGATTATTAGCAAAAGTCCTTTTGCTGCATGGGCCTGGCGCATCCCTTTTTTACTGGCTGCTGTGTCTGGGGTGATAACTTACCATTTACGACGACGTCTGTATGAGACACCTCAGTTTCTAGCCTTTCAACAAAACCTCAGCAAGCAACCCATTTTAGAAAAAACACCTTGGTTTACAGTTGGTTGTATCTTTGCCATTGGTGCTGTTACAGCTTTGTTTGTGTGGATTCCCATAAGCTATACCCCTTATTATTTGACCAAGATTCTTGGTTGGAAACTGACCCAGGCCCTGCCTTTTACGACCTTGGGTCTGGTAAGTTTTATGACATTCCTTATTGTAACAGGGTTTGTGGCCGACACGGTTGGTCACTTAAAATGTATGATGGTGGGGTTATTCCTTATGATTGGTTTAACCTATCCAGCCTTTTGGTTGTTGGAACATCAATATATTGCGTGCTTTCAAATCTTAACAACCTCTTTTGCGGGTATATTTGGGGCGACCATTCATCCCATTATGATCAATTCCTGCCAACTTCATCAACGGTGCCGTCATATTGGTCTTTATTTTACAGCAGGACTTAGTTTGTTTGGCGGAACAGCGCCTTTTGTCTGTGCCTATTTGTTTAGCTTGACGCACTCTCACGCCTGGGTTAGCGGTTATATTGTTGTTATTGCAACATCAGCTTTGTTCATCATAAGGCAACTTAAGTTTACAAAACCGTCGAATAACTATCTAGAACCTTTAATGGTGTAGGTTGAATCCTGGCGTGTTATCCCCTAATATGCCCTTACTTACTTATAAAATTTTGATGATGTATGTCCACACAACCGGTACGCGGGACGCGCGATCTTTTAGGCGATGACTACGCCAAATACAGCTATCTTAACCGCGTGGCCCTTGATGTGTTGCCCACCTATGGTTATCAGGGAATAGAAACGCCGCTGTTTGAATATACGTCGTTGTTCCAGCGTGGCTTGGGGGAAACCTCTGACGTTGTTGGTAAAGAAATGTATACCTTTGCTGATCGTGGAAGTGATTCGCTGACCTTAAGGCCTGAGGGAACAGCATCGGTTGCACGCGCCATCATCAGTGCCGGGTTAACCCAAACGTTGCCGCAAAAATTGTTTTACAGCGGCCCTATGTTTCGGTATGAACGTCCGCAAAAAGGTCGGTACCGACAGTTTTATCAGTTGGGCATAGAATATATTGGGTTGGCGCATCCCTTGGCCGATGTCGAATGTATTGCTCTGGCCGATCATTTATTAAAGGCCTGGGGTATCAGCGATTATCAATTGCACCTGAACACCTTGGGTGATTTGGAAAGTCGTCAAAACTATCGCCAAGCCTTAGTCGATTATTTCAGTTGTTATAAAAATGATTTATCGGCAGACAGTCAAAATCGTCTTGAGAAAAACCCCTTGCGTATCTTGGATTCTAAAGACACTAATGACCAGCTGTTGTGTCAAGAGGCGCCGCTGTTTGACGGATATCTGAATGAAACATCCCGTCATTTTTTCGACCAGGTTCAAAACGGCCTGACGACGTTGGGGATTCATTTTGTCCGCGATCAAAAGCTTGTCCGCGGCCTTGATTATTACTGTCATACAGCCTTTGAGTTTAAAACCACTTCCCTGGGTGCCCAAGATGCGATTTTGGCGGGTGGGCGGTATGATGGGTTGATGCAACAATTAGGCGGCCCAGCGATTCCGGCTGTAGGATGGGCTTGTGGTCTGGATCGTTTGGCTTTAATGCTGAATGACTTTACCGTTCCTGATCGCCTAAAAGTTGCCTTGATTGCGTCTGAAGAAGGATTGGAACCGGTAAGTTTAAAGCTTGCACAGCAACTTCGTCATGCTGACATTGCTTGTGAAGTATTTTTAAAAGGTGACTTATCTAAACGCTTGAAGGCTGCTGATAAAGGGGCCTGTCAGGTGGCCGTTCTGTTGCGACCCGAAGAATATCAAGCCAACCAGATAAAGATTCGTTATTTACAACAAGATTTCTCCCCTGTCGGTGATAAAGAAACTATAGTGTCGTTATCTGATCTTGTCCCTAACCTTTTGTCGTTGAAAAAAGCCTAAAATGTCGTTTGATAAAAAACTAGACCGTCTCATCCAAAGACATCAAGAACTGAGTGATGCCTTGGCTGTTCACACGCTTAGTGACCCTGCTGATTTTGCCAGGCTTTCTAAAGAATATTCTGACTTGACCCAGGTTGCCGAGGCAGTTGGTGATCTTCGTAAACAGCAGAACGATTTAAAAGAGGCCGAGGTTTTAGCCAACGATAGCAGCCTAGACGCCGAAATGCGCGACCTAGCCTATGCCGAATTTCATACCCTAAAAGAAACGCTTCCGGCCTTAGAAAACCAAATTCGTGTGTTATTGTTGCCGAAAGATGTCGATGATGATCGAAACGCCATTTTAGAAATTCGCGCCGGAACAGGCGGAGAAGAAGCTGGCCTGTTTGGGTCTGATCTCTTGCGAATGTACCAACGATATGCGGCAGTGAAAGGGTGGAAATTTGAATTGTTGAGTTCAGCCGACAGCGGTTTGGGGGCTATTCGAGAAGCCAGCGCCTCTATCTCTGGGAAAGGCGTTTTCGCGCGGTTGAAATTTGAATCAGGTGTTCATCGTGTGCAACGGGTACCACAAACAGAGGCAAGCGGCCGTATCCATACATCCGCCGCGACCGTAGTCGTTTTACCAGAAGCCGAAGAAGTTGATATTCAAATTGATGAAAAAGATTTACGGATTGATGTGTATCGTGCCTCAGGCGCCGGCGGGCAGCATGTGAACACCACCGACAGTGCGGTACGTATTACCCATGTTCCGACAGGCGTTGTGGTGACCCAGCAAGATGAACGATCACAGCATAAGAATAAGGCCAAGGCAATGAAGATTTTGCGGGCCCGTTTGTACGAGGCTGAACGCAGACGCCTTGATTCAGAACGGGCGGCAAGCCGGAAAACCCAGGTGGGATCTGGCGATCGTTCAGAACGGATTCGCACCTATAACTTCCCCCAAGGCCGTGTTAGCGACCATCGGATAAACCTAACGCTTTATAAAATTGATCAAATTTTAGAGGGTGAAGCGTTAGATGAAATTATTGATCCGTTGATTTCCCACGACCAGGCCGAAAAGTTAGCCGAGGCTGTGGAATAGCATGGAAAAGGCGGCGTCCAAAAAAATTCTAGTCACAGGGTCAGCGGGCTTCATCGGGTTCCACGTGGCTAAACGCCTGTTAGAGCAAGGCCATACAGTGGTGGGTGTGGACAACCTGAATTCTTATTACAGCGTTCAGCTAAAAAAAGACCGTTTGAAACAACTAGAATCCTTTGAAAACTTTCGATTCCACTGCCTTGATGTCGCTGATAACAAAGCGATGGAGAATATGTGGCAACAAGAACAACCCATCACCCATGTTGTTCATCTGGCTGCCCAGGCCGGCGTTCGATATTCCTTAGTCGACCCCTACCCCTATGTGCACAGCAACGTAACTGGGTTTATGGTCATTTTGGAACAATGCCGTTACCAGCCAAACTTTGAGCATTTGGTTTATGCCAGCACGTCGTCGGTTTATGGGTTGAACACCACCCTTCCCTTCAAAGAATCTCACCCTGTTGATCACCCCATTTCTTTGTATGCTGCGACCAAACGGGCTAATGAATTAATGGCCCAATCCTATTATCATCTTTATCGATACCCCATCACAGGCTTAAGGCTTTTTACAGTTTATGGCCCCTGGGGACGCCCCGACATGTCGTTGTTTAAGTTTACCAAAGCCATCTTGGCGGGTGAAACCATTGATGTGTATAACCATGGTCAGATGAGCCGGGATTATACCTATATCAGTGATATCGTTGATGGTATTTTGGCCGCCTTATGGCAACCATCCTCTGTGGAAAATATTGACCACCCTTTGTACAATATCGGAAACGATCAAAAACAATCGTTAATGACTTTTATTGAGGCGTTGGAAGAAGCCTTAGGCAAAAAAGCCAACAAAAACTTCTTGCCTCTGCAACCCGGTGATATTGTGGAAACGTCCAGCGATATTCAAAAGGCTAAGGCGGAGTTGGGGTATTGCCCCAAGGTTGGTATTCACCAGGGGATCGCAGAATTTGTGAAATGGTATAAAACGCACAGGGATTTTTTCGAAGAATAAACGTCGAGATCCTTTATTGTTTGACCAAATCGTCAGGCATTTTCCTGAGGATGAACTTTTCAGAACCCCATGGATTTGGTTTCCATGGCCGCCAACGCCCGTAATGATTGAATCAGTAAAAAAAGACCAGGACTTCTTGCCCGGTTAAATATAGTATTTTTCTAGATAGTTAATAGGCATTTTCCGATGAGGTCTTGGAGATTTTCTGTATTTTGTTGCACCAAAGGTCTGAGGATGGATTTGAGGGTATGCCAGCAGTGCTCGATAGGATTTAAGTCTGGTGAATAG
>CAIVFQ010000094.1 GCA_903905285.1 uncultured Alphaproteobacteria bacterium | reverse complement strand
TGGGCATAGTGGTGCCTTGAGGGGCCCGCCCCGAAAACTCACACAGCGCCCGCCCCGCCGCCACACACAACATGACTCTCCCTCTGCCTCGAAATTTCAACAATCCCAGGCACATCTATTCATTGGTTTCCATACCAACGAACATTCGTCTACAGTGACAAAGCGCTCTGTCACGTCAACAAGGCAACCCTGCCTATATTAAAAATAAACAAGGGGGCTTTTTAAAACCCAATCACGCACCCGACTCATCTCAGGTGTAACTAAACCACCACCTATAACCATAACAAAAAAAGATTAACAAATCGTTTATCCCCCCGCCAATTCCTTCTGATGCTTCCTAAAGGTGCGGTCGGTTTCCTTGTATTGTGATTTCAGATTCATCTCTAATTCTTTTTGTTTTTGAAAATAAACACTGCGTAAAGAGGCGTAAGGGTCTAGAGAATTTTTTTCAATATCATTTAAGGCCACAATCAACTTAGCCCGGCGATTAACAATATCTAAGCCGTAAAGGGCATATAACAGGCGGCGTTGCTGGTGATGATGATTGTACCGTCGGTTTTTGTTTTGAACAACATAGCCTAGGGGATTCATAAACGATTCGCCAACCATGCCATAGGCGCCGCGGAAGGAAGAAGGCCCAAAGAATGGCAACATCAAATAGGGACCCGTCTCCACACCCCACTTAGCGAACGTTTGGTTTAAGGTTGCAGGTTGGTTGGGAAGGCCTATTTCCTTCGCAACATCCATCAACCCCAAAATACCAACGGTCGAATTAATCACAAAACGAAATATGGTATGAAAAGCTTGCGTTCCTTCGCCTTGCAAAACATTGTTCGCCAACGTAACGGGGGCAAACAGGTTATCCATAAAATTGGTAACGC
Organism: uncultured Alphaproteobacteria bacterium; assembly: GCA_903905285.1. Classification (GTDB taxonomy): domain Bacteria; phylum Pseudomonadota; class Alphaproteobacteria; order Paracaedibacterales; family CAIULA01; genus Finniella. The sequence goes on along the minus strand of CAIVFQ010000094.1, from coordinate 3,342 downwards.
CTGTTTTTGCGGCATCATGCACAATATTGTCATAAAGAATGGCGATGGGTTTTATAAGAATACCATCGGCAACCCGGTTAAAATCAAAGATAACCCGGTTCAAGGGCTCCAGCGGATCAGGCTCCTCTAACGTTTCGACCTGTGACTGATCTTCAGCCCACCAAGGAGTGTCTTCACTTGAATGGTCAGCGGGGGTGTCACTAACCAGCTGTTCGGGTCCGACCATGGAAAAAGCGTTTAAAGGAATGAACCCGATGGATAGAAAAACAATAGATAAGAGAACTTTATTCATTGTGCTTTAAATTTTAGAAACTTTGTCGCAATCCTAGCAATCTTACGCGTTGAAGCCAAGAGAGGTTCTTCGTAAAACCATCAACTCAAAACAACTGAACAATTATAGATTTTGTATATTAATTCTATATTAACTTTTTTCTGTAAGAATATATTATGACGATCTTTTGTTCTTAAAAAAGGAATATAATGTGTATTTTAGTTCAAAGTCTTTACATGTGCTAACCTTTCTTTTTCTGACAGTTTTTTGTAGTTCAGTCACTTGGTCTGTGGAATCAAACGAAGGAATAGAAGAGATATCAAAGGAACAGAGAAAATCCCAATCAAAGCTTCGAAAAGCTGAAAGGAAAGAACGTCGGGCAAAGAAAAAGGAGCGGAGACGGAATGAGGAAATGGCTCGTTTGGTGAAAGCACCAGATCTATTCTCTATTTTTGACAGATTAATTCAGGCATCAAATGGAGATCTTGACGTTCGGGCAAGTTTATCTAAATTTGGTTATTCATCTAAGCAAAAGGAAATTTTAGAAGAAACTATTTCTGATTTACAAAAGCGGCCCTTATCAGAAGAAATAATTTCAAAAGAAATAATGCTTATTTTATTGCAGGACAAAAGCTTTCGTCAGCAGGCCCAGTTGCCATCAAGAAAAAAAGCCTTACAACTCATGCAGACCCTTGTCGATAAAGAATTGAAAGATGTTGTTGGGCCAAGTAAGAATCCTGTTGTTGATTCTACCGCTGCCAGAAAAGAATTATTGGAGGGAATGCAAAACAGTATTACTTCTATCGGTGGTTCTGCCACTGCCATGAAAGAGTTATTTGCAGGGATGCACAATGACATGACTGCCATGGATGAGTTGTGCACTGAGGCACAGACCATAGGCGAACAGTGGTTTATCAAAAGACAGTTTCGCCTTTCTGTACGGGTGGACAGATTATTGGCACAAATAGAAACGGCGAAAAAAACCTTAGAAGATCGCGAAATAGAAGAACAAAGATTAGAGACTATCAAGCCAAAAAAAGGCACTAAAGATGCCCAGGAACTAGCTCTTCTTCAAGAAACAAGTGAGACAGAAGGATCGATTGCGTCATCCCAAAAAAAAGTGGATGACTTAAATGAAAGCCTTTTACGAACAAGAGAGAGTCTGGATAGAATAGAGGAGAACCTTGAGTTTCTTAATAGCAATATGGAAAGTGCAGAGGAGACGTCTGCGAGGTGACGGTACTCTGCCTTTTCTATCCCTATTCATCCAAACGAAAGGCTGATTCAATCAATGTTTTTGTATAAACGACTTGGGGGTTTGTGAAAATTTGTTCCGTTAACCCCGACTCAACAACCCGCCCCGCTTGCATAACCATAATACGGTGACTAAGGCTGCGAATAACTTTTAAATCATGGCTAATGAACAGGTAACTTAAGTTGTATCGCTGTTGCAGGTCTTTCAATAAATTAATCACTTCGGCTTGAATTGACCGATCAAGGGCAGAGGTAGGTTCATCTAAAACCAAGACTTTCGGCTTTAAAATCAGGGCCCGGGCAATGGCTACCCGTTGGCGCTGGCCACCTGAAAACTCGTGCGGATAACGATGGCGTCCTTCAGGGCTTAGGCCAACTTCGGTCATCGTTTGGCAGACTTTTTCATCAATCTGCGCTGGTGTTAACGACGGATGGTGAACGGCCACCCCTTCGGCAATGATCTGCGCGATGCTTAGGCGGGGGTTTAATGACCCAAACGGGTCTTGAAAAATGATTTGAAAATATTGACGCCAGGGTCGCATTTGCCTTGCGCTTAAATCTAACAAAGACTGTCCTTCAAACTGCAAACAAGACGCCTGACAACTCTGAAGCCGCAACAAAGCATAGGCCAGGGTACTTTTGCCCGACCCACTTTCCCCCACAATGCCTAACGTCTCACCCTGTTTAAGGAATAGGGAAACATCTTGAACCGCGCACACCTGTTCGGGCTTTTTGCCTTTCAGGCTGTCCCAAAACGTGCCTGCCTTTGAAAAAGAAACATGAACATCGTTCGCTTGCAAAACCAACGGCGCATCAGCGGCAACAGGTGATGGATGACCAGAAGGTTCAGAAGCAATAAGATGCTGTGTATAGGTATGTTGAGGGTTCCGCAACACCTGCTGCGTCGCCCCATATTCAACAATTTTCCCGCCTTGCATGACGGCTACATGATCAGCAATTTTCGCCACCATAGCTAAATCATGGCTTATCAGTAACAACCCCATGTCAAAGCGTTTTTGCAAACTTTGAATCAGACGGATAATTCCTGCCTGAATGGTGACATCCAGGGCTGTTGTCGGTTCGTCAGCGATAAGGATTTCCGGTTCACAAGCCAGGGCCATAGCAATCATTACGCGCTGACGCTGGCCGCCGGAAAGTTGATGGGGATAGGCATTCAGCCGATCAACCCCTTCTGGGAAGCCAACCAACTCTAACAACTCAATGACGCGTTGACGGGTTTGCTTGGGGGTGAATCCTAAATGCACCTGCAACGACTCACCAATTTGTTTTTCAAGGGTATGAAGGGGATTTAAGGCCGTCATTGGTTCTTGAAAAACCATGGCAATTTTACGGCCGCGAATCGACCGCAGCAAATCTTCACTTTGGCCCAATAACTCTTGACCTTTAAAAGTAACAGACCCTTTGGGGTGATAGGCTTGCGGGTAAGGCAATAAACCCAAAATTGACAAGGCCGTGATGGATTTCCCTGACCCACTTTCACCGACCAAGGCCAACGTTTGGCCCCGTTCCAACTGAAAGCTAATATCCTGGGCAGCCACAAAGTCGGCCTGATTCTGCCCTTTAAAGACAACGCCTAAGGTGGAAACCTTTAATAAAGGGGAAGAGTTTTGCCTGGAATTCATGAGAAACACTATACCATCATCACAATCGCCTGCAAGCGTCTGCTGTTTTTTGGAGCTGTTCTTGTCATTGCGAATCCCTGAAAGGGATATTGCAATCCCCCAAAGTGTGCCCACATGGTTGGAGATTGCCACAGTCACTTCGTTCCTTCGCAATGACAAAGTGAGGTGGGCTCA
>CAIVFQ010000093.1 GCA_903905285.1 uncultured Alphaproteobacteria bacterium | reverse complement strand
TCACACCAAACAGCCGAAGAAAAACCTTGGGACTTTTGACGATTTTTGTGTATCTTAGGCTCATGAGGGAACTACCTTGGTCGGTTTTCCCTCAAAACTCTCACTATTTTACCTAAAATGCAACTTACGCAGAAGGTCTAATGTTTTCCAATGAATTTCGAAAATTTATTCAGCTTCCTTTTTAGCCTCTTCTTTAGAGACTGCTGGTGCAGAAGACAAGACCGAAGGAGAGGAAGCTATTACCATCGGGTTTTCTTGCACATACATCAAGGCAGCTATGTCTTCCGCTTTCATGGTTTCCTGAAAGTCGTTAGCCCCTCGATAAGATTGAGCGGTTAGATACCAATCGTGCCATGACGCACTTCCGCTGCCCATCTTCAACTCAGCCACTTTTTTGTATTCTTCAGCCATTTTTCTGTAATAACTGCGGGCTTCATCTTGCTTTTCTTGCAGTGTAAACAGTTGAGCATAACAATAATTAGTGCCAGCTTCAGTGAGTTTGAATTCGCTTACAAGTTGATTATACAATTCTTGAGCTTGCTCTTTTTTTCCTGCAATCCTATAGGAATCAGCAGCGTCTAGTATTTCATTTGGTGAATTATTTTTTTTAAGGATTTCGGTTGCGCTTTCATAACGAGAAAGAGAAAATTCTTCCAGCTCAGCTTTATATTTTAGATCATTTGCCGAACCAACAGAGGCTGACCCTTTTTGACTTTCTATTCTATGGGTTAACAATTTTGCTGATTTGTCACACGCCGCAGCGGCTTGTAACATGCCAGTCAGTGTTTTTCTGCTGCTAAAGGTTTAGGCTACTTGTCTATAACAAGTCAGGGCAGAATTTTCCAGTAGGGTTTTATATTGACTTACGGTGAGTTTTTCGTACTTGTCAAATTCATCTGAATTAGCTAACGATCTTGCATATCTATAATGGAAGGCAGCTTTTTCAAAAAAGCTTACGTCGTTTGTGCTTTTTGCTTTCAATTGATATTGGGTGCCAGCATTGAAGTGCCTCAGGCTTGCTTTTTCGGGATGCCTAAGCATTTCATGGGTTCTTGCTGACCAAACAAAATCCATATGATCTTTTGTTTGGAAAGATCTTTTTTCATAACACCATAAGGCAATGTAGCGTGCTAAGTTATCAAGTGGATCGCGTGTAAAATCACTGGAGTTTCTGGTTTCCCTGAACCTTTGTATGGCTCTGTAACTTGCTATGATTCCGTTGTCGTATTGTTGCGTGACATAATAGGCTAATCCAGCGGCGATTAATTCTAGGCCAGATTGATTGTCTTTCAGGTTAAAGCCTGATACCTGTTTTCCCAGACTTTCCGGTTCGAATAAAGTGACTAGGGTATTATGTCCTTGGCCTCCACCAACGATTGCATCAAAGTCCAGAATAAGCTGTTCTGGAGTACTGGTTGCAAAGCCACGAAGTTCATCCCAAGAAATTGTTTCTTTCGCTTCCCTTTTTAACAACAGCAACCCGCTTGGTTTTTTCTCAGAGATTGGTGCGCTTACAGCCTCAGAGGAAGACGAAGCAGCATATGCTACCCCTTGTAAAGCCAGAGTTATGGTTAATATTTTTACGGCATTAATCATGTAAGGTCTTCAAAGGATGTGTGGGTATTAGATGTAATTTAACTTAAAATGGTGAATATTTTGTTAACGGCAAATCTTGAACGTCGAACAAATCCTGTTCCAAAATCACTTATAAAAAGGGCCTCTTTATCACCGTTTTTTTATCTTTTCAAGACTTGTGTTTTGATTTTTTTCATGGTCTATATAACTAGATGTAGATAAAGGTCAGAAAAAATCTACTGTATTTAGTAAAAATTTGAAATTCTTTAGAACGAAAGGGACTTTGATTCATGAAGATAGAGCGCCGCTGTACTGTTGCTGGGCAGTCTCCCTATAGCTTACTTGAATTCCGTAAAGCAAGTAGCGAGATTCGTAATCCTGATGGGTCAATTGTTTTCCACCAAAAAGACATCGATGTGCCTGCACAATGGTCACAGGTGGCGTGTGATGTGATCGCGCAGAAATATTTCCGTAAAGCCGGCATTCCTCAAGAAACCATCATTATCGAAGAAAGCGGCGTTCCCGAATGGCTATCACGCCATGCTGCAAAGCCTGGAACCACTTTTGCCGGTGAACGGTCAGCCAAACAAGTGTTCGACCGTATGGCAGGGGCCTGGACGTATTGGGGTTGGAAAGGTAAATACTTTGACGGCGAAGAAGACGCCTTAGCGTTTTATGACGAACTGCGTTATATGCTGGCCAAGCAAATGTGCGCCCCCAATTCACCACAATGGTTTAACACCGGTCTTCATTGGGCGTATGGCATTGATGGTCCAGCTCAGGGACATTTCTATGTCGATGATAAAACCAAGCAACTGGTTGCTTCAAGCTCTGCTTATGAACGCCCGCAACCCCACGCCTGTTTTATTCAAAGCATCGATGATGATTTGGTGAATGAAGGCGGTATTATGGATCTATGGGTGCGTGAAGCCCGTTTGTTCAAATATGGGTCAGGCACTGGCACCAACTTTTCCAATTTACGCGGATCGGGCGAAAACTTATCAGGGGGAGGGAGATCCTCTGGCTTGATGAGCTTTTTAAAAATTGGTGATCGTTCCGCTGGCGCTATTAAATCAGGTGGTACGACTCGTCGTGCGGCTAAAATGGTGGTGTTGGATATTGATCATCCTGATATTGAAGAATTCATTAATTGGAAAGTGATAGAGGAGCAAAAGGTTGCTGCCCTTGTCACTGGTTCAAAGATAAACAAACGCCATTTGACAGAGATTCTACAGGCCTGCCTGACCAGTGATTTGCCAGACGATCAACGCTTTGACCCCAAAAAGAATGCTGTTTTAAAAAAGGCAATCCATACCGCGCGGCAATCCTTAATTCCTGACAATTCGATTCGTCGTACTCTTCAGTTGGCTGAACTGGGGCATACAGATATCGATGTTCCTGTTTACGATACTGACTGGAATTCTGAGGCTTATGCCACTGTATCAGGGCAAAACTCTAACAATTCTGTGCGTCTTAATAATGAATTTTTAAAGGCAGTTGTTGACGACAAAGATTGGCATCTGACAGCCCGTATCGATAAACGGGTTATTAAAACCGTTAAAGCCCGCCAGTTGTGGGATCAGATTGGATATGCGGCTTGGGCGTGTGCTGACCCTGGCGTGCAATTTGATACGACCATCAATGAATGGCATACTTGCCCTAAAAGTGGTCGGATTACAGCCTCGAACCCTTGTTCAGAATATATGTTCTTAAACGACACGGCTTGTAACTTGGCGTCGTTAAACTTGGCGACATTTTATTCGGATCAAAAATTTGATGTCACCTTGTATCAACATGGCATCACTTTGTGGACAATGGTTCTGGAAATTTCCGTTGCCATGGCCCAGTTCCCTTCGAAAGAGATTGCACAACTGTCTTATGAATACCGTACTCTAGGCTTAGGCTATGCCAACATGGGCGGCTTGTTGATGGAAATGGGAATTCCTTATGACAGCCCTCAAGGACGGTCGCTGGCCGGTTCTTTGGCAGCAGTTTTGACGGGCTCTTCCTATGCCACCTCTGCCAAGATGGCAAAGGAATTAGGGGCTTTTTCCGGCTATGCTAAAAACAGCGAAGACATGCTGCGTGTGATGCGCAACCACAAACGTGCTGCCTATGGCGAGGCGAAAGGGTATGAAAAACTGTCTATTTTGCCTGTTGCCTTAAAAGCTAAAGATTGCCCATTGGCAGAGGTTGCCATTGCTGCAAAACAGGCGTGGGATCATGCTTTAACCTTGGGTGAAAAATATGGGTATAGAAACGCCCAGACCACGGTAATTGCGCCAACCGGTACGATTGGTTTGGTGATGGATTGTGACACCACAGGTGTTGAACCCGACTTTGCCTTGGTCAAATTCAAAAAACTAGCCGGCGGGGGGTATTTCAAAATTATCAACCAGATGGTGCCAAAAGCCTTAAAAACTTTAGGCTACGACGATCAACAAATCACCAAAATGACACAATATGCGGTGGGACATAGCACGTTAGAAGGGGCCACAGTCCTTTCTTTCGAATCATTAAAAAAGAAAGGATTTACAGATGTTGTATTGGAAAAACTTAAGGGCAGTCTGGCCGCAGCCTTTGATATTAAATTTGTGTTCAATAAGTGGAATCTAGGCGAAGATTTCTGCAAAAAAACATTGGGCTTCACTGAAGAACAACTAAATGACCCGGCGTTTGATATGCTGACCTCTTTGGGATTCACCAAAGATGATATAGAAGCAGCGAATGCTTATTGCTGTGGCACGATGACATTAGAAGGGGCGCCTTATCTAAAAGACGAACACCTTCCTGTGTTTGATTGTGCCAGCCCTTGTAGACGTATTGGCAAACGATTCTTATCGATTCAAAGCCATATCGAAATGATGGCGGCTGTTCAGCCTTTCATATCAGGGGCCATTTCAAAAACCGTCAATATGCCAAACAATGCCACGCTTGAAGACTGTAAAGAGGCTTATTTAAAGTCTTGGCAGTTGGGTATTAAAGCCAATGCATTGTATCGGGATGGCTCCAAATTATCACAGCCGTTGAATGCAGCGGTATTGGATGATGAAGATATTTCCGAATTATCCCAAACAGAAAAAGTTCAGGTTGTGGCTGAAAAGATTGTGGAGAAGGTCATCGAACGTGTAATCCATCATTCGCACCGTCGCAAGTTGCCAAACCGACGGAGTGGCTATACCCAAAAGGCGGCTGTTGGTGGGCATAAAATCTATTTGCGCACGGGTACCTATGAAGACGGCACTTTGGGCGAAATCTTCGTGGATATGCACAAAGAAGGGGCATCGTTCCGATCATTGATGCACAATTTTGCCATGGCGATTTCCATTGGTCTGCAGTATGGCGTGCCGTTAGAGGAATACGTTGAGGCGTTTACCTTTACCCGGTTTGAACCGTCTGGTTTGGTGGAAGGAAACGACACCATCCGCATGGCAACCTCTATTTTGGATTATATTTTCCGGGAACTGGCGATCACGTATATGGGGCGTCATGATTTGGCCCATGTTCAGCCGGCTGACTTGTCACCGGACACGATTGGGACTTTAGCAGATTACCCTGTGTTGTTGACCGAGTCACAGACATCCATCGAAGAGACGACGGCTGGTTTGCAATCGTTTGAGGAAGAAGAGGGTGTAGCCCTTGCCACGGGAACCCACGGTAAAATTGTCAGCTATGCCACGGCCAGTGCCAAAGTTAAAAAACGCCATGATATTGACCGGGTTAGCCAGGCCAAGTTGCAGGGCTATCAAGGTGATGCTTGTGGTGATTGTGGAAACTTTACCATGGTGCGAAATGGAACTTGCCTAAAGTGTAACACCTGCGGGGCGACTAGCGGCTGTTCTTAACCCTTTTCAGACAAACCAATGGCATGGTTAAAAGCCAAATGCTAAAGCTGGCAACTGTATAATATGTCAGCAACATGTCAAAGTTTTTGACTATGCCAACAATGTGTAAGGTTGTTAAAAGTATGCCAACTAAGCAAGAGGTTATTGCCAGATAAAAAAGGCTATGGCTGCAAAAGCTAAGGCAAGTTTTTAAGGTGTCTTTCATACAACGGGATTCCTTTGGTTGGTAGCTTCCGTAGAGGTTCTGTTTGGTTGCGATGTTGAGGTGATGGGTCGAAATAACGTGACAAGAATAAAATCACGGTTGGCTCGGCGTTGTTTAAAAACATCTAAGCTGTAAGCGATAAGAGTGGTGGCCAGGGCGTGGATAACTAAGGTTAAGGGGCTTATCGATCCTTTTGTTAAAAATGAAACGCCCCCCTCAATGCCTAACCAAAAGGCGCCTGTGCCTAAGATGGCAAAAACATGAACAAGAATTTGATTGTTTTGCGGTTTCATGAAAAAAAGGTCTGATACGAAATGTCCTTATCTTTAAGTTTGTCAGCAAAAGGTTAATAATTAATTGACAAGACGGCCCTAAATTCTTTAGTTACTAAGTAGGTTGCCCAGATGGCGGAATTGGTAGACGCGCTAGTTTCAGGTATTAGTGGGCGCAAGCCCTTGGAAGTTCGAGTCTTCTTCTGGGCACCAAACTTTGTTGTACGAAATGTATCCGAATTTTAAATATCACGTTTTTATTTGCCAAAACCAACGCCCGGAAGGTCACCCGTTGGGGTGTTGCCTGTCAAAAGGGTCTGACACAATCTTGAATTATATGAAGGCGCGGGTTAAGGAACTTGGCCTTAAAAACATTCGCATTAATAAGGCGGGTTGCCTGGGTGCGTGCAAGCATGGCCCCACGGTTGTTGTTTATCCACAAGGTGATTGGCATACGGTTCAGTCTGTTCAAGAGGCTGAAAAAATTATTCAGCATCAAATCTCCAATCAATCTTCTTAATTTTTTTTAACTATTTGTTAATATTGGCGCCCTATCTTACATAAGGACGGAAGTATATCTGTTTATTATTTAAGGAGGATTGTTATGCCAAAGTATATGGTAAAAGCGTTGGTGTTAGGTTTTGGACTTTTTACGGCAATGCAAACACAGGCAGTTTCTGCTGTGTCGGAGGATATCACTCTCACAATATCAACATTCAATGGATTGGCGTCTTGTTGGGCTGATCCAAAGTATTATCCAGTAAACCCATATAAAGGTGCAACACCCTATGGCTATTTATTGACTGGTAATCGTATTGAAGGAATTAAAAAAGAAGTGGATGAATTGAAGGCGGCAGGCGTAGATGTCATGTGTTTTCAAGAAATGACTGACGAAATGTATGGTGTGATTTCAGCCGAGTTAGGTCATGTCTACTCAGGTTTTATGTCTTATCATGACATTAGTTATTGGGCAGGCTATCAGCTTGACCCTCAAAAGCCCGTGCGTAACGGTAATGCGACATTTGTTAATGAAAGTAAGTGGCAAATTCTTAGCCATCAGGATGTTGCTTCTTATCCATCCAATGGTTCAGGAAATCATGCCGTATATACGAAAATCAAGAGTAGTCGAGGATCGAGTCGTGTCTTTCATGTTATGAATGTGCATTTAGACAGCGATACTGGAGGAAGGCGTAAAAACGAATTGGAAGGGGTTCTGGGTATTCTGTCTCCTTCTTTTGGTTCTGCAAATGACACGCAGGTATTGGTGGGGGACTTCAACTGTGCGACAACTCATGCCAGCGTGCAGCGCACGCTTTCTGCTAGTGAGTTTATCAATACAAAAAAACCATTAGAGGCAACCCATCCTTTCACGGTGTCCTATAATAACAATCAAATTTATGCAAGTATCGACCATATCAATGTTAGGAATGGAACCGCCGTAGGAGACACGGCTGTTTGGAGTCATGGGCTTTGGGTGACTTACCCATTTCAAAATCCAAATGACCCAAAAGAGGCTATGCGAATTGTTGACAACTTTGGAATCTGTGGATCTGATCACTTTCCTGTTGTTGGATCGGTGAAAGCCCCTGTCTAGAAAAGGGGTTTCTTAAATATTCCGAATGAATTTACTGTTGTGGCGCCTGTTGGTAAGTAGGTGCGTACGCAGGGGCATACTGTGGTTGCGCATAGGAGTTATTAGCCGGTGCTACAGGTTGTTGAGCATAACGAGCATCAGGATAGGGTGCTGGGGCAGCAGAAGGTTGAGATTGATAAACCGGTTGTTGTTGTTGATAAACTGGTTGCTGTTGATAAGGGGCCTGCTGAGGCGGAGGCTGAACCTGTCGCATCATTGGCTGAGGTTGCTGTTGAACAGGTGCCTGGGTAGGTTTGTGAGGGGGAGGCATCATGGTCACTCCGCCGACGTTAGCATATTGTTGAGGTACAGTCGCTGGGGGTGGAGCCTTCGCCGTTGGCCTGTGTGCAGCCGATAGGGCATTTGGACTGGCACGATGAGGGTTGACGTCAGCGATTGCTGCTACGGGTGTTTGGTGGTTGGGTAACACATATAAATTAAGCGCTAATAAAAACCCGCTGATAAAAAACAGGGCACCTAAAAACATTAAACCTGCGACCATGCCGACAATTGATAATTTATTCATGGCAAAGAAAAGCTCCTTATCTAGCCAATTATTTTTGTAAGATACCAGTGATAAAAGGGGTAATGTCTTGGGTCTAACATGAGACTTAGGCACAGGGCGTTGCGTGGGAGGCCTCCTTTGAGGGTATTGGTTTGCTCTGATAGGGGGCTGAGACAAAAACACCCCTTCATCGGACATGTCGTTGGATGACAAAAATCCAAAACTAGCCGGGTTGTTCCTTGATTCTTTAAGGGGAGGGGCAAAGGTAAACCAAGAAGGCCTTTCGTGGTCAACCCACGGAGTGTCCTGCCACTGGCTGGGGTCCTTAAATCTCTTTTGACTGATAACGGTCAAACTTTTTACAAACACTGATTTTTTTAACATTATACTCGATTTGCCAAGCTTAAAAAGTTAAATTATCCTGAGAATGTCTTATTCTTTAACTCGAGGGGATTGATTTATGTCAAGAATGTGGGCTTCTGTTGTTTTAATGGGGTTTTGTTTGGGGGGATGTGGTTCTCCACCGGTTCCTAGTGTTCCCAATAAAATTGATAAAAAGATTGAAGAGGCACGTCGTCGCCGTGAAGAACCTATGAAAATAGCTAATCGGATTGAATGTCAAAAGAACAAGGGTCCTCACTGTTTGGGTTAGAAATCAAAACTGTTTCTGCTCTTTTCTGATTTCGTATGTTAGGTCAATTGCTCGACAATAGCATTAATAATCAAACCATAAAATTCAGGTGCAAAGGCATGTCCCATATTTTCTATTATTAATAATTTGCCATTTGGAACAGAACTTGCCGTTTCTCTGCCATGCTCAGGGGTGAAAATTGGATCCTCTCCTCCTTGTATAGCCAAAAAGGGAATGGCAACTTTTCTGAGGCTTGGCAAAAGATTTAAATCGGGCATTCTACCCGCGGCCCGCATATGATTATGCCCACCACCTATCCCACCAGAATGTTTTTCTCTCTCTATGGAAAATTTCAAAAGTTCATACCAATCTTTCTCATCAAAGGAAGCCTTAGAGCCATTTGCTGCCTTCCAATTTGCCATTAATTTTTCAATTTCTGTCAAACTTGGATCTATCTTTGCTAAAGTATCCATGAATTCTTTTTTTGGAGCTGGCAAGCCGGAAGGAGAAAATGGTCTGCCTTCCAAGGTGTAAAGTAAGCTTGAATAATCAGACGTCGACATCATGGAAACTACAGAGAGCACATGTTCTGAATAATGAATCGCAAGTAATTGCGCAATAAATCCTCCCATAGAAAGCCCAACAAAATGAGCCTTTTCGAGTTTCAGTGCGTTTAGAAAACCTAAAATATCCTTGGCAATATCAAGGAAGTCATAAGGATGTTTATCAAAATCAAAATGTGAAGATAAGCCAGTATCTCGATAATCAAACCGAACCACGTAATAATCGCGTTCCGCAAGCTTTTGGCAGAATAAATCTGGCCAGAAAATCCCTTGCGCCCCGTTACCCATCAGTAATATAAAAGGCGGATTATTAGGAAGTCCAAAGGTTTGATAACAAATTTTAACGTTGTTCTGTACATCTGCATATAAATCTTTGTTGTCCATCATTCATTTTCTTCTTATAAAATACTTAAACCATTTCAAGAACATATCGCAGGGGATGCACCTGAATAGAGGCATCTCCAAAAGTTTGTTTATTTTTCTTAGGCGTACGGGGAACGGCAAAAAAGGCATTGCTGAATCCCAGTTTCTCGGCTTCTTTCAAGCGAATTTCTGTATGGTTAACACTACGAACTTCTCCAGCCAACCCAATTTCACCAAAGTAAACACTGCCCACGGGAACAGGTCGATTTTTTAAGGCCGAGATTAAGGCCGCAGCAACAGCTAAATCGGCAGCTGGTTCATTGATTTTTAGTCCTCCCGCCACATTCAAATAAATGTCACGGTTGGCGCTGCTGATCCCGCATCGACTTTCTAAGACAGCCAAAATCATGGACAGGCGATTATTATCCCAGCCAACAGCTGTACGTCGGGGCGATGCTAAATAAGAGGGGGCCACCAAGGCCTGAATCTCTAATAACAGGGGGCGCGTTCCTTCCACCCCGGCAAAAATGGCGGTGCCGCTAACCTCTTGCTGATGATTGGCTAAAAACAAAGCTGACGGATTTTTAACTTCGGTTAGGCCCTGATTTTCCATCGAGAAAACACCAATTTCATCGGTAGCACCAAATCGATTCTTAATCGATCGTAAAATACGGTAGTCATAGTTTCTCTCGCCTTCGAAATAAAGGACGGCGTCAACCATATGTTCTAAAACACGCGGCCCAGCCAAGACACCTTCTTTTGTGACGTGGCCGACTAAAATAACGACGTGGCCTTTTTTCTTGGCAGAGGTGATAAATTCTTGAGCGCTTGCCCGTACCTGGGAAACGGTTCCAGCAGCTGATTCTAAACTTTCAACAGCCATAGTCTGAATGGAATCGACAATCACCAGGGCTAGATTGGGTAACTGTTCTAGGGCATTGATAATATGGCCGACATGGGTTGAGGCTGCCATATGAACAGCGGCCTTGTTAACCTGCAAGCGATCGGCCCTTAATCGTAATTGGCTTAGGGCTTCTTCCCCAGAGACATAGGCGCAATTGGCAACGGCCGATAAAGCGGCCACCAACTGTAATAACAATGTCGACTTACCAATACCTGGATCACCCCCCACCAAAATGACGGAACCTGGCACCAGTCCACCGCCACAAACCCTGTCGAATTCTTCTATGCCGCTGACAAGGCGTTTTTGCTGACGCAAGATATCTTCATCGATTGCGCTCAGGGGGCTGAAAAAAGCCTCGGTTTGTATTTTTTTGCTTCCTGGTTTTGACCGAACGGTTTCTTCAACCAGGCGATTCCAGGCGCCACAATCATCGCAACGACCGCTCCACTTTGAATGGGACGTTCCGCAATCTTGACAGACAAACAGGTGGTTTAATTTAGCCATAGAGCATTTCAGATAATTTTGGGCATAAAAAAAGGCGGACTATTGCCCGCCTTGTTGTAAATAAGAAAGCTTATTTCTTAGCTTCTTCTTTCTTTTCGCCAGCAGCAGGTGCTGCTGCTTCAGCAGCTTTTGGTGCTGCTGCTGCTTTGTCGTCATGGCCTTTGCCAGCTGCTGCAGGTGCAGCTACTACTACTGCAGTTTCAGTAGTTTTCTTCTCTTCAACTTTTTTTGTATCAGTTGTTGCTGCACTTGCAGCAACAGTTAGAGCAAGAACAGCGGACATTGCGAATAATACTTTTTTTAACATTAAAGGACTCCTAATTGACATAAAAATAGTTGCTAAATCGCTTAGCTTTTTACCAAGCTTACTAGCTGAAAATAGTCCAGGTTTCTCCAAGAATCAATATGATTTACTGAAATTACTTCTTTTCTTGTATCCCATGATCAAAATTAAGGCCAAAAGAGACATTAAAGCCACAATTCCGCTGGCTATAAACACTCTGGCTTCACCATAATGATGGGCAATACTTCCGGCGCATGTGTCGCAAATAAGGGCCGATATGGCGCAAATGACATAATAACAACCGAAGCCTGTACCTCTTAGGTCTTCTGGTACGGTTTCAGCAATGAGCGATATGAAAATGTTTTGGGTAATTCCATACTGTATCCCCCACAAGGCAACACCTATAAACAGGAACGGTAAAGAAGTGGCACTGGCGAGAACCAAATCGGCCAAAACAATAAAGATGATGCCAATTGCCAAAAACCAATAGCGATTCATGCGGTCAGCCACAACACCAACCGGGTAAGAAGCCGAGCACCAACCTGCGTTAAATATCATCATGATGACTGGCGCATAGGTTATTTTTAAACCGAAATTACTGTGGGCATGCAAAATAAGAAAAGTTTCCCCCATGCGTGAGAGCATAAAAATGGCGTTCACAGCCATCAACAGCCAGAACGACTGCCCAAGTAAGGGGAATTGCGAGAGTTGAATACGTTGCCGGCGCTTGGGGGCGGGCATAGGGGCTTCGGCAGAAACTGCGGGGTGATCAAACTTTTTGGGTTCTTTTACCACAAAAAGTAAAATGGAAAAGGCAATCATCGCGGGGATAGAGGCGATCCAAAACACCATTTGATAGTCGTCACCCGTGGCCATCATCGCTAAAATCCCACAGACGCCGCCAAAAAACGACCCTGCTGTTGCCAGACTTCTTTTTAATCCATAAGAAGCCCCAATCCTTTTAGGCGGCGCCACGTCGGCAACCATGGCATCACGGGGGGTGGCTTGAATCCCATTGCCCAATCGTTCCATGATACGTGCTGTTAGGACAAGGGCAAAAGAGCCGGAAATGGCTAAAAGAGGACGACTAAAGACCGACAGCATATACCCAAAAATCATCACAGGTTTGCGGCGGCGTAAATAATCACTGAACATGCCTGATGCTAATTTCATGAAGAAAGAGGATGCTTCGGCAAGACCTTCTAAAAGGCCAATTAAGCCCATGGAGACGCCTAGCAGGGTTTTCAAATAAATGCCTGAAAAACTGTAGATCATCACATAGGACAAGTTGATTAGGAACATCATCCAACCCAAGGTCCAAACCGTTTGGGGAATAGGCTGCAGAGGCTTGGCCGTGTTGTTGGTTGGTTCAACAGGTGGCTGTCGCATGCTAAAAATCTCGGTGGTAACGCGGATGATACTCAGTAAATAAGGTGTTCGGGCAATTAAATCCAGCTAAAAATTAATAATCTCCTAAATAGTTTTAATAACCTTATCAGAGGCAAATCTTTCATCGCATATAAACTTTGCTGTATTTCGGGTGAAAAACCCCTTATAAAGGGAAAATTAAATGACTTTAAATTTGGGAACGTAGGGAAAGTTTATATGGAAATGATGTCATATCTTGTGGTTGGCTGCGCTGTTTTTGCCATCCTTTATGCAATCTATGCCAGCCGGCAGGTGTTTGCAGCACCAACAGGCACACCAGAAATGCGGGAAATTGCTCTGGCCATTCAAGTGGGGGCGAAGGCCTATCTGAACCGTCAATACGGTACAATTGCTATCGTTGGGGTTTTAATTGCGGGTTTGTTAGCTCACTTTTTGTCGCCGCTTGTTTCTTTGGGTTTTATAATTGGTGCTGTTTTATCAGGCGCTGCTGGTTATATCGGCATGAATGTTTCCGTTCGCGCGAACGTTCGCACGGCAGAGGCTGCCCGAACAGGTCTAGCCCATGCTTTACACATTGCCTTTCAGTCTGGTGCTATCACAGGTATGCTGGTGGTTGGTCTTGGCTTGTTAGGGGTTAGCGTTTACTATTTTTACCTATTAAATGCCCAAATCGAACAACGCCAATTGCTGGAAGCCATGGTTGCTCTTAGCTTTGGTGCGTCGCTCATTTCTATTTTTGCTCGTTTGGGTGGTGGTATTTTTACCAAGGGTGCGGACGTTGGTGCTGACTTGGTTGGAAAAATTGAAGCTGGGATTCCAGAGGATGACCCCAGAAACCCAGCTGTGATTGCTGATAACGTTGGTGACAACGTGGGCGATTGTGCTGGTATGGCCGCTGACTTATTTGAAACGTATGCGGTAACGATTGTTGCCTCCATGTTATTAGCCGCTATCTATTTTACAGGCCCCCTTCAGTCATTGTTCATGATGTACCCATTAGCGATTAGTGCTGTTTGTATTATTGGTTCAATCTTAGGAACCTTTTTTGTGAAATTAGATTCCTCTAACAATGTTATGAAGGCTCTTTATAAAGGATTGGGTGCTGCCAGCGTTTTTTCAGCAGGATTAATTTACGTCACAACAGAATATCTGTTTCAAGGCGTCTCTTTTTCTGCAGGTGGTGCTGAGTTTCATTTGTTTAACCTTGAAATGTGTTGTTTAACAGGTTTGGGGGTTACAGGATTGTTGGTTTGGATTACGGAATATTATACCTCTACTGCTTATCGCCCGGTTAAAAGTGTTGCTGAAGCGTCCACCACGGGTCATGGTACGAATATTATTCAAGGGTTAGCTGTATCGATGGAATCGACAGCCTTGCCGGTTTTGGTTATTTGTGGGGCGATTCTCATCTCCTATATCAATGCTGGATTGTTTGGTATATCAATTGCAGCGACAACGATGTTGGCTTTGGCCGGTATGATCGTGGCTTTAGATGCCTATGGGCCTGTAACGGATAATGCTGGTGGTATTGCTGAAATGGCAAATCTTCCTAAATCTGTACGGACTATTACGGATGCCCTGGATGCGGTTGGCAATACAACGAAAGCCGTTACAAAAGGCTATGCGATTGGATCGGCAGCCCTTGCAGCTTTGGTTTTGTTTGCAGCGTACACCGAAGATCTTAAACACTACTTCCCCAATTTGAAGGTTGATTTCAGTTTGAAAGATCCTTACGTTTTGGTCGGATTATTCATCGGTGGATTGTTACCATTTTTGTTCGCCGCCATGGGTATGAAAGCTGTTGGACGGGCAGGGGCCGCTGTGGTTGTTGAGGTTCGTCGTCAATTCCGCGAAATTAAGGGCATTATGTCTGGCGAAGCAAAGCCTGATTACAGTGCAGCTGTTGATATGCTAACAAAGTCAGCCATCCGCGAGATGATCATTCCCTCAATGTTACCTGTCTTGGCGCCAATCGTTATGTATTACACCATGAATGCTATTGCTGGTCAGGCAGCTGCCTTTTCAGCCTTAGGTGCGATGCTGATGGGAACCATCGTAACAGGCTTGTTCGTTGCCATTTCGATGACATCGGGTGGTGGTGCTTGGGACAATGCTAAAAAGTATATTGAGGACGGCCATCACGGTGGCAAAGGGTCAGAGGCTCACAAAGCCGCTGTAACTGGCGATACTGTTGGTGATCCTTATAAAGATACCGCCGGCCCAGCTATTAATCCGATGATTAAAATCATCAATATTGTTGCCTTGTTGCTGCTTGCGATTTTGGCGCACTAAATACGGCCTCTAACATCTGAGGCATTTTTGATCGCCGCAAAGACTTTGTTTCTTCGCGGCGATTTTTTTTGTTCTTTCCCTTATCCTCCTAAGGCCGCTTCTTTTTCAAAAAATCCTGGCAGAGATACAGCGTATCCGCCATAGAAATGCTTTTCAAAATATGCCTGGCTTAGGCATCCTCTGCCACCATCGCCCCATGATGTTCCCCATGAGTTTTGAATGTAAAAGCAATCTTTTTGACCGTGATAGGTTCCTATTCCTAATAACAAGACAACATGCATATCACCGGCTAGGGCGCCGCGACCTTGGATAACACTTGTTCCACGCGCATCCATAAAATCTTTAGTAGCGCTGATACCGATAACAATTGGATGACCTTGTCGTAGTTGTTCTGTCACTTGTGTGTAAAAGCCAGCCGTAAACTCTTTGGGACGTTCAATCATTTTATAAAAAAGGTGCTCTCTAATTCTAGAATAAGGATTTTCCTCGTCGTAGAGATCTTTTTTTCGAACAACTGAGTCCTCTAACAGTGATGATTTAAGCGCCTCTGGAATACCATCAAAACTCTTGTCTAAGCCAAGACGGAAAATTGCTGGCGGCACGGGTTGGCCAAGAGTTTCATATGGCCAGCCGGGAATTTTGCGGCCATCTTTCAGGACAACATCTTGCTCAGGCGGGCATCCATAGAGGCTTATCATCATCAATCCACTAACTATGGAAACGCCACAGTCTGATTTCAAAACACTGTAGTCACGGTTTTTCCACATTTCCAGTGTTCCAA
This sequence comes from uncultured Alphaproteobacteria bacterium, assembly GCA_903905285.1. Classification (GTDB taxonomy): domain Bacteria; phylum Pseudomonadota; class Alphaproteobacteria; order Paracaedibacterales; family CAIULA01; genus Finniella. The sequence goes on along the minus strand of CAIVFQ010000093.1, from coordinate 11,439 downwards.
AATCGTGGTCCAAGGCAACTGTATAAAGGAAGCTGCGTGATGGTTTCATCGGTAAGAAAGGAGACTGATCTTGAGGGTGTTCTGGGGTTGTCAAATATTCGATCGACGATACGGCAGCGTGGAGACCACAATCGTTACATGTTTGTGATAGGATTGAAGGCAACGTTCCGGGAACGACGACTGTATCGGGTAGTATATCGGCTGCATAAGTTGTTAGGTTGATAGTGCAAGTGAGAAAAAAGACGGCCCATGGTTTTTGGGTGTTCATTAGATATTCCTCCTCATAAGGTTGATATACTCTTAGTCTTTCAAAATCTGGATTCGAAAATTATGGCACTGCGCGTCCCTATGTCTGTCTGTGCAACTCTGGAAGCTCGGTTCTTATTTTCGAATTCATGTTCCGAAATCCATTGGGTATACAACGAACAGATAGTTTGGAATGGTTAAATATTTATTAATAAATGTTTGGATTTTTCTAAATATTTATGTATTGTGTTTTTTAATATTTTGAATTGCAGGATGTTATGATTTCCATCGGTATTCTTTCTACCGCAGAAATTAACCGCCAATCTTTATTGATTCCTGTCAAAAAGCGGTCAGATTGTCAGGTAAGGGCGGTTGCTTCACGAAGCAGTCAGCGGGCAAGGGAGTATGCAAAATTGCATGATATCCCTATAGCCTATGGAAGCTATCAAGGGTTGCTTGATGATCCAAAGATTGATGTTATCTACATTTCAACCCCGAATGCCCTTCACGATTTTTGGACAGAGAAAGCCTTGCAGGCAGGGAAGCATGTTCTTTGTGAGAAGCCGGCTTTCACTGTGGAAGGCAACGCGGAGTCTTTGAAAAAACTGGCTTTGACACGTAATCTTTTGTTAATGGAAGCGATGCATTACAGATACCATCCGGCCTTAAAAGATTTTTTTGGATTGTTAGATCAAAAATTTTTGGGTGATATTGAATTTGTTAAAACGTCATTAAGCTATTATTTTCCAACCCGAGAGAATGATATTCGTTTGAATGCTGCTTTAAAAGGTGGGGTCTTCATGCATTTGGGGTGTTATTGCTTGGATGCTATTACCGGCATTGTTGGAAAACCGTTGTTCTTTCAAGATTTAAACGTGGTCAAAAAAACTAACGGTGTGGATTTAAAAAGCGAGGGTTGCCTTGTAACTAGCGATGGTAAAACACGCGCTGAATTTCTTTGTGACTATAGTGATAATATTTTCGAATCAGAAATTGAAGTCAAGGGGGAAAGGGGCTTTATGCGTCTAAGATCGGGGCTGAATCCAACAAATTTTGTTCTTGAAAATCCCCATGATACTTGGATTTTAGAGACCGATCTTTCCACCCAACCTTGTTTATCAAAAGGGGATGGTTTTTCAACTTATGACTTTCAACTGGATTATTTCATCGAAAGTCTTAAGCAAGGAAATCATACCCCCAAAATCAATGCGCAAGCCTCTGAATTATTAGCTGAAGGATCAGATCTTTTAGCTTTGAAGATTTAAGATGTCCTGACAGATCAAGTCTTGAATTTGTTGCATAGACTGATTGGCATCAACAATAAGGCAGCGATCTGTGTCTTGATGGGCAATAGTCAAAAACCCTTGATGAACCCGTTCATGAAAAGAAAGGTCGAAACTTTCGAATCGATCTTCGTTTTTATTGCCGTCAACAGAACGTTTAGAGGCGCGCTCCAGACCTTTATGGGGATCAATATTGAAGATATACGTTCTGTCAGGTTTGCGGTCACCAACGGTTTTTTTGTAAAGCAGGGTTAGAAATTCGAGGTCTATGCCGCGGCCATACCCCTGATAAGCCACACTTGAATCCGCAAATCGATCACAAATAACCCAATATCCTTGTTCAAGGGCAGGGTGAATTCGTTTTTGCCAATGGTCGGCCCTGGCAGCGTACATCAATAAAAGTTCAGCCTCTGCTGACCATTTGTCCGCTCCACCCGTTACCAACAAGCCGCGAATGAGTTCAGCCCCCGGGCTGCCGCCTGGTTCCCTGGTCAAGATAACTTTATGTCCTTGTTGTTCAAGGTATTCTGCTAAATATTTTGCCTGGGTGCTTTTTCCGGCACCTTCACCACCTTCAAAGGTAATAAATTTTCCTTGTTCCGGTGTCATGAAGGCAGTCCCATACGCTGGGCAATAATGCCGTTGCGGGCTAATGCATCAGCACGTTCATTCTCTGGGTGGCCACTATGCCCTTTCACCCATCGCCATTCAATCGAATGTTTTTGTGTGAGGTCGTCAAGACGTTGCCATAAATCTTGATTCTTAACGGGACTTTTATTGGCTGTTTTCCAGCCATTCTTTTTCCAATTTTTAAGCCAAAGATTCATGCCGTTTTTTAAATACTGACTGTCTGTGTAAAGGATGATCTTGGTCTGAGGCGGCAAGCAGGCCAAACTTTCAACAGCGGCTAACATTTCCATGCGGTTGTTGGTGGTTTCAGCTTCGCCCCCTGAGTGTTCCCATTCTTGACGGCTGCTTGTGCAACGCAAGACAGCGCCCCAGCCTCCCGGACCTGGGTTGCCACTGCAAGCCCCATCGGTAAAAATCTCCACCGATGAAGACGATGTTATCGCCTTTAAAAAGGTTTCTAAATCAGAGCTGGCGTGTTGGTTGGAAAGGGCAGGCATCATACATCGAAAAATCTTAGGAAAACATAGTCCTAGACTTAAACTTTTCACGCAAGGTTTTCAAGTGGGGATGCTTGAGAGAATCATGGGGTCTGTAAAGGTAGGGATTGCACATTCTGTAAAACCTATCTTTCTGAAGCCAATAGAATCGAAGGTGTGTTATATCAACATCAGTTTCTTTGGCCAGAAAACACAATTAGTTAAATTTTAATTGAAAATTTATTTTAATTTTTATTAAATAAGGTGTAGAAATTAACTTTATGTTAGGAATTAATAAATGACCACCAAAAAACTCGTTACAGGTTTTTGTGCTGTAAGTATGATTGCTTTGCTGCAAACAAGTGCAGCTTTGGCAGATTGCAAGTGTTCTAATCAGCCAGCATCTTCTTTCCCTCAATGTTCCAAACAACAGCAGGTCGAACAGCAGAATGTACAACAACATGCTGAGACTTCTTCAAATTATTGGGGTGTTCAAGCTGCGATTGTCGATAGCGGTGCAACCTCTATTGGTTTGGTCAACTATGGTGAATGTCACTCAGCGGGCCTCACGATTGCAGGATTTTTAAAAACAACTGGAAAAAAATCCCACGTTTTTACTCCTGGTTTTTTTTGCGGACCTCGTTTCAAAGTTAGAGAAAATACTTATTTCGCGTTTGGAGTTGACGTAGGTGCACGATTGGGTAAGGAAGATGGAAATAGTATTAATTCCTCCATTAAAGTGGGCCCTTATGTGTCGATTGAGTATCAACCAGTGCGCTACGTTGTTTTAACTGCCTGGATTAATCCTTATACGTACCAAAACGAAAAAATCGGCGGTAAACGAACAACAACCCATAAATTTGCAGCTGGTGGTATTGGAATCAGCTACTTATTTAGACCTAACTAAAAAATGGGCGAGGGGAAGTCGAGTCAATGGACAGAAGTCACATCGTGGGGACTGTCCAAGGAAAACACAGGAATTTCAATCTCGACTTTCTCCCCATTCTGTTTTTCCATGACATAAAATCCAGCCATGATACCTGATGAAGTGGGTAGGGGCGTGCCGCTGGTATATTCAAAACTTTCGCCGGGTTGAAGGTTGGGTTGTTCGCCAACCACGCCATCACCACATACTTCTTGAATGCGTCCAAGGGCATCCGTTATCGTCCAATGTCTTTTTCTAAGGCGAAGGTCTTCTTTGCTTAAATTCTCGATCCGAACATGGTAGGCCCACAAGAATTGGTTGTCTTCGGGAATCGATTGGTTTTCTAAAAAAACGGGATTTACGGTGATTCGAACTGAATGGCGTGTGTGTGTGTAACCTTGCATATAAAATCAGCTTTCTAAGGACTTATCTTCATTGTGAACAAAACATTTTGTTTGTTAAGTTTTTTATACTGAAATTGCTTACATCTTGCTATAGTGGTCTTACATTTTCTGTATCCTTTATATTATCCATAGGAAAAAATGGCAGACAAATTTGACGAGTTTTTAGAAGAAGTTGAAGGCGATATTCGCCAAGAAAGACTAGAAAAGTTGTGGCACCAGTACGGCAAGCAGATTGTTGCTGTCGTCGTGGGGGCCTTAGTGTTATCGGGTGGGTACATGGTATGGCAAAGCCAACAACACAAGCAAAGCCAACATCTGTCGGAAAAGTTTGTTGGCGCCCAAAACCTTATTATGCAGGGTAAAACGTCAGAAGCTTTGGGCGTTATGCAAGACCTGTCAAAGGCTTCGCACAAACATTACGCTGTTCTGGCTAAGTTTTATGAGGCCTATCTTGTGGGTCAAAAAGACTATAAGACAGCTGAAGAAGTTTATAAAACCATCAGCAATGACCATGGTGTTGAAAAACACCTAAGAGATTTGGCACTTATTTTCTCAGTCAGTTTGTCGCTTGATAACCTGAATCCTGAAATTCAAGAAAAGGTTCTTGAAGACGCTTTGAAAAATCTTGAACCATTGGCCCAGCCCGATCAACCCTGGCGGCATCTTGCGTTGGAACTGATTGGCATTGCAGCCTATAAGAAGAATGACCTAGCCAAGGCGACGGAAATCTTTTTAAAGCTGGCACAAGACCCTGAGGTTCCGGAGGCTATGCGTGGTCGTGTTCAGTTAATGACACAGACTCTGGCCAGTTCTAATTAACCCTTTTGAATGATTTGTCGTATGATATCTTTTAGAACTCACGCATTATTGTTGGCCGTTGCGGCCTGTTCGTTGTTTTTGGCCGCTTGTGATAAAGAAAAAATTCCCTTAACGGGCGAACGTGAATCTTTCATTACAGTTTCAACGCGTCTGCAGCCGGACGCTAGTTTAGCAAGCCAAATGGTTGCAATTCCTTCTGCAATTGCGATTTTAGATTGGCCGCAGAACGGTGGCAATACATTGCATTCTATGCCTCCGTTAGCTTTATCAGCGAATCCAACGTTACAATGGAAGGCCACGCTTGGGCAGGGTGTGACTGACTACCAACGATTGCTATCAGGAATAGTGGTTGTGCAGAATGTGGTTTACGGAATCGATTCTGTTGGAGCGGTTACGGCTTTAAGCATCAATGACAAACAGACCAAAGTTTTATGGCAACAGGCAACAGCAGCCGAGGATATGACGGGTAATGCTTTGGGCGGTGGTATCGCCGCTGAAAATGGTAAGATATTTGCCACATCAAGCTTTGCCGAAGTGTTGGCCTTAGATGGCAAAGATGGACATATTTTATGGCGGGTTATGGCCAGCGGGCCCATTCGCACGGCACCAACCTGTAAAGATGGTCGTGTGTTTGTGACCACAATTAGTAATGAAACCATTGCTTTTGATGCGAACACAGGTAAGCAATTATGGAGCCATACTGGCATTACGGAACAGGCGTCTCTTTTAGGCGGGGCAAGCCCTGCTGTCAGTGATAACGTGGTGATTGTCGCTTATTCATCAGGTGAGATTTATGCGTTGCAGGCTGAAAATGGGCACGTCTTATGGTCAGACACGTTAACCTCTGCTGTGCGTGTTGATACCGTTTCAAGCATTCCGCATATTCACGCAGCCCCCGTTATTGAGGGTGGAAAAGTCTTTGCTGTCAGTCATGGTGGAAAAATGATTGCGATTGATTTGAAAACCGGCGTACGAGAATGGCAACGTGAAATCGGTGGTTTGCATGCCCCTGTGGTGGCTGGAGAATGGATTTTTGTTTTGAGCAATCAGAGCGATGTCTTTTGTCTAAAGAAAGACACTGGCGCGATCAGATGGGTTTCCAGTTTGCCAAAGTCAAACGTGGAAGATAAAGAATCTATTTATTGGTCAGGGCCTGTCATTGCCAATGATCAGCTGGTATTCTCAGGCTCTAACGGGCATGTCCAGTTTGTCAATGTGACAGATGGTAAAATCAGCCAAACCCTTTCTTTTTCGAGGCAAACCTTTTTGTCGCCTGTGATTGCGAATAAGACGTTGTTCATTCTAAATGATCAAGCAGAGCTATATGCCTGGCAGTGATATTGAACGGCCTTTGGCCACAATCGCCATCGTTGGCAGACCAAATGTTGGAAAATCGACCTTATTTAATCGTTTTGTTGGCAAGAAGCTTGCCTTAGTTCATGACCAACCCGGTATGACGCGCGATCGTCGTGATACCGAGGTTGACTTTATGGGCTTGCATTTTCGCATTACGGATACGCCTGGGTTAAGCGATGCCGAAACACCCCATCTTTCAGTCGAACTTGACAAAGGCATGCGCCAACAAAGTCTGACAGCACTTAAAGAAGCAACGCTGGTTTTGTTTGTTATTGATGGCAAACAGGGTTGTACGCCCTATGATTATGAATTGGCTGACCTGTTGCGACGTCAAGGTAAGCCCGTTTTTGTTGTTGTGAACAAATGCGAAGGGAAGGGTGGCTATCAGGGGTTGGCCGATGCGACAACATTGGGACTGGGCGAGCCGGTGACGATATCAGCTGAACATGGCTTGGGCCTTAGTGATCTGTGTGATTTGTTGGAACCATATGTTCAAAAAACAGTGGACCATGAATGGTCTGAAAATAAACCCATAAAACCTTTGCAAGTTGCCATTTTAGGTCGACCCAATGTGGGCAAGTCAACGTTGGTTAATAGTTTGCTGGGTGAAGATCGTCAGTTAACCGCTGATTTTCCTGGTGTCACGCGCGATTCCATTCATCTTTCTTGGCAATACAATGACCGCACCATCACCTTGGTTGATACCGCTGGTATTCGCAGAAAAAGTCGTATTGATCAAAGCGTTGAAAAACTTGCGGTTATGGATGCCGAACGGGTCGTAAGATTTGCAGAAATTGTTGTCTTGGTGATTGATGGCTCTATTCCTTGTGAAGAGCTGATTGAAAAGCAAGATCTAACCCTAGCCGCCCAGGTTATTGAAGAGGGTAGAGGTCTGATCTTTGCCATTAACAAGTGGGATCAGGTCAGAGAACCTAAAAAAGTTTTGGATCATTTGCGGCATCAACTGGATAAGAATTTTGCGCAAGCGCGTGGAATTGCCTGTGTACCTATTTCAGCGTTGAAGGGCAGAAATTTATCGCCCCTTATGGATGAAGTATTAAAGCTTGAGAAAGTCTGGAATCAACGGTTTAGCACGGCTCTGTTAAATAAATGGTTAAGTGCGGCCATACAAACCCACGCTCCCCCAACGATTTCTGGGCGCAGAATTCGCTTAAAATATATGACGCAGGTGAAAAGCCGTCCACCAACATTTGTTGTTTTTTGTACCAAATCTGATGATGTTCCTGATTCGTACCAACGCTATTTGGTGAATAGCTTAAGAAAAGATTTTGATATGCCTGGCGTTCCCATTCGTCTAACTTTCCGCAGTAGCGCTAATCCTTACGCAGCTTGATGGGGAGTTATGCGCTGTTCAAAGTAAGGATAGTGCGTTAAGAATAAAGCCGTCAGATTAAGGCTCATTAAAAACAGGTCATATCCCATGTACCCTGAATATCCTAAATAATTCGTAACCGGGCCCACTAACAATAACGGCAATGACAGCAGATAAAGACGGCGGGTTGATTCCCAATAGGAAGCCTCTTCAGTTTGGTCATTAACCTGATATTGGTTTCTTTGTATACTTGTGATCAGGTCTCTTATGAATGGGGGAAGGTTCGACTCCTCATGGTTTTTAGAGGCAAGAATACTTGAATGAATTTTTTTACCCAATAAACCAGAAACCTTAGCCGTTAAGATAAGCGCAAGGGAAAATTTGAAGGTTGAGGATATAAACGAACCACCAACCCATCCGATTCTTTGGAGAATCGCGAAACCGAAACCTTCGCAGGGGGGAAGCTCACCAAAAAGAGCCGTTGCCAAATTTATTCCATTCTTTATAAAGGGAACGCTAAACAACGGTATCCAGGCCATTAAAGTTTTGTATGTCTTTATAACGTCCCATAATTCAGTCGAGAAAGGTTTTAGTTCTTCTTCTGCCTCTATAACAGGGGGCGGTCTTTTGATCAAGTAAGGGCTTGGTCTATCTCCTCCCACCGTATCTGCAGAAAAAGCCACTCGTGTTGGAGAGGGAGCTTTTACTGGTGTATCTTTATCTAAAGAAGAACCAGATGACAGACCTGGCGCGCTGTCTACTTTTAATATGCCTTTTGGCCGACGAACAACTTCCATTGTTTCTTCTGTCTGGCCTGATCGCGCCTCTGATAGACATAACGTTAATACTAAGAAACTTCCTAAAATTTTCCAGATAGATACGCCCTGGATACTCTTCATTTTGTACTCCTTTGATTAATTTGGTAAAAAAATTCTCACAAAAATAGAGGGAAATTTAGAGCCCATCTAATGCGCCTGATCCCAGTTATCACCAATGCCTACACCAACGACCAGGGAAACTGACAGCGTTATCACGTCCTCCATCGTTTGTTTCAAAATCGGAATCAAGGCGTCGATCTCATTTTCAGGAACTTCGAACAGCAGTTCATCGTGAACCTGCAACAGCAATCGAGCCTGATGGTCTTGGGCTTGAATGATTTTATCAATGCGAATCATGGCTTTTTTAATGATATCAGCATTACTGCCTTGTAAGGGGGCATTAATAGCCTGACGTTCGGCTCCCCCTTTGATGGTGGGGTTTCTGTCGTTAATGCCGGGCACGTAACAGCGCCTTCCAAACAACGTCTCCACATATCCTGTGGCTCGGGCGTGCTCTTTACATTGTTCCATATACGCTTGAATGCCTGGATAGCGTTCAAAATAGGTCTTAATAATTTGTGCTGCTTGAGAAGTGGGAATGCCCAATTGTTGACCCAAACCAAAGGCACTGATGCCATAAATAATACCAAAATTAATCGCTTTGGCTTGGCGACGTTGATCAGGGTGAACTTGGTCCAAGGGCACACCAAAAATCTGTGACGCCGTTTTCTGGTGAACATCTTCACCCTTTTGGAATGCCTCTATCAAGGGTTCAACCTGGGCTTTATGGGCCAACAGTCGTAATTCAATTTGCGAATAGTCTAACGACACGAAGCGCATCCCCTTTTCAGGAATAAAAGCCTGGCGAATTTTACGGCCGTCTTCGGTGCGAATGGGAATATTTTGTAAATTGGGGTCAGACGATGATAGACGACCGGTTGTGGTCGTGGCCAAGGAAAATGACGTGTGAACCCGGTGTGTTTCAGGGGTCATGGCAGTCAGCAACCCATCGACATAGGTTGATTTCAGCTTGGCTAATCCGCGCCAATCGAGAATGCGTGCCGGCAGGTTATGGCCCTGAATGGCCAAGGATTCTAACACCGCAGCATCAGTTACATACGCGCCTGTTTTGGTTTTCTTGGCCCCTGGCAACGACCATTCATCAAACAAGATTTCGCCTAATTGCTTGGGCGATCCAATATTAAACTCGCTCCCAGCCAGTTTGTAAATTTCGGTTTCCAAAACCGCCAATCGATCACCAAATTCCTTGTCCAAATTTTCAAGAACGCCCGGGTCAATTTTGATTCCAATTTGTTCCATTCGTACAATCACGGGAATTAAAGGCCGTTCAATTTGTTGGTAAAGTTGGTTCTTGCCTTCCTCTTGTAAGCGTTTGGTGAAAAGCTGGTACAGACGCAAAGTTACCTCGGCATCCTCTGCTGCGTAAGGCGTGGCTTGGTCAAGGGGGACAAGATCAAATGTTTTTTGATTTTTTCCACTGCCAGCCACATCTTCAAAACGAATGGTTTGGTGATTTAAATGGCGGCTTGCCAGTTCATCCATTCCATGGCCATGCTTGCCAGCATCCAAACAATACGACATCAGCATGGTATCGGTAATCGGGTCTAAAGCGATGTCATACTTTGAAAGAATGCCCAGATCAAATTTCAGGTTATGTCCCACCTTTAAAAGGCTGGGGTCGGTTAAAAAAGGGTTTAACGCTTTCGTCACAGACAATAACGATAACTGGGATTCGTCTGTTTGATGGGTCAGGGGAATATAACACGCACGAAGGCTGTCACCTTGCTCAACGGCTAAAGATATTCCCACCAACGCCGACTTTTGAATGTTGAGGCCGGTGGTTTCGGTATCAATCGCCAGTACCGACGCCTTTTGAATAAGCTGCACCCATTCGTCTAATTTTTCCTGCGTATTCACCATTTCATAATTTTTCGAAGAGGGAGACGGAACTAAAACAGCAGAGGGGATTGTCGATTTAAATTTATTCACCAAACTTTTAAAGCCATGCTTTTGGAAAAAAGGTTGGCAAACGGCGGGGTCAGGTTGGCGGGGTTGCAACTGTTCAAAATCTAACGGTAAAGGTACCTGTTGATCTAAGGTGACCAACAGTTTTGAAATGCGGGCCTGTTCAACATATTGTTGCAGGCTTTCCCGTCGTTTGGTTTGTTTAATGGTGTGGGCATGCTGCAAAAGTTGTTCTAAGGTGCCAAACTGTTGAATCAGCTCAGCGGCGGTTTTGGGGCCAATGCCTGGTACGCCTGGCACGTTATCAGAACTGTCCCCCATTAACGCCTGCACATCAATTACTCGACCCGGCTCTACACCAAATTTTTCAAAAACCTCTGGCGCGCCAATGCGACGATTTTTAATAGGGTCAAGCATTTCAACCTGATCACCAACCAGTTGCATGAAATCTTTATCGGAAGAAACAATGACCACCTGGTAGCCCTTTTGTTTGGCAGCCAGAGCATAGCTGGCGATCAAATCATCGGCCTCAAAATCACTGGCCTCCATATATGGCACAGACAAAACGTCACAGGCTTCACGAATCAATGCGAATTGTGGAATTAGTTCAACTGGCGCGTCTGGCCGATGGGCCTTATAGTCAGGATAAATCTTCTGGCGAAAGGTTTGACGGCCCGCATCAAAAACAACCCCTAAATAGTCATGGGTGTGGTTATGGTTCAGCTTCTCAATAAATCGCAACAAGATATTACAAAAGCCATATACCGCCCCGACAGGTGTTCCTTCATGGTTGATTAAAGGAGGCAACGCATGAAATGCCCGAAAGATAAACCCCGACCCATCAATAAGATAGACAGTTGGTACAATAGGGGCAGACTCATCCAAAGACATAAAGACGACTTTCTTGAAGGTTTGATTCGTTATAGCAAGTTTTATCCTTGAAACATATACTCAGATGATTAATATGGGGATGTCCACGGAGGGGTGCCAGAGTGGTCGATCGGGGCGGTCTCGAAAACCGTTGTGCGTGCAAACGTACCGTGGGTTCGAATCCCACCCCCTCCGCCATTCCCTTTCACTTATTCGGTGGGATTTGAACCCACGCCCTCCCACAATGGTTCGAGCCGGGCGTAGCGAGACAGGCGAAGCCAATCCCACCATGG
>CAIVFQ010000092.1 GCA_903905285.1 uncultured Alphaproteobacteria bacterium | reverse complement strand
GTTTGCCTCCCCACACATCCTAAAAGGTATACACCTAAAAAGATATATGCACATAACCCCGCCACAGCCACTCTATCAATTTTGATGCATGACTAAGAATGGGCACCAGATCTTACAAACCCATTGAACCACAAGACACAACGCCGCGTGTTTTCCTTAAGGCAAGTAAATCCCTTAGCTGCTCTGTACTCATTTCTGTAATCCAATTTTCACCACTTCCAACCGTTAGATTCGCGAGCTCCTTTTTGCCCTGGATCATTTCGTCAATTCGTTCTTCAAACGTTCCTGTGGTCAGAAAACGATGAACCATCACGTTCTTTTCTTGGCTTATGCGATACGCCCTATCGGTCGCTTGAGCCTCCACAGCGGGATTCCACCAAAGATCATAATGAATAACGTGGTTGGCTGCTGTTAAATTAAGCCCTGTTCCTCCTGCTTTCAACGAAACGATCAGGATGCGTACGCTAGCGGAATTTTGGAACTGATGAACCATTTCGTCCCTGGCCTTTCTGGAAAGCCCTCCGTGCAAGAAAGGAATAGGATTTTGAAATTTCTCCTCCAGTAACTGAGCCATAATATCCCCCATTTCAACGTATTGGGTGAAGATCAGAGATTTTTCAGCAACATTTTCGATCTCAATCAGAATTTCTTCAAGCATTTCCATTTTGCCCGACTGTTCTATCCTTGCTTTTTTCTTCTTCCCAAATTGGGAGGGATGATTACAAATTTGCTTAAGAGCATTGATGAGTTTTAGAATAAGGCCTTTGCGTTCAATCCCCTCGCTTGTCTCTATCTTCTTGAGGGATAAATCAACCATTTCTTGATAAAGAGCTGCTTGTTCCGCCGTTAATGAACAATAGCGATTATTTTCAATTTTATCAGGCAAATCTTGAATGATGCTTTTATCGCTTTTCAGTCTTCGCAAAATAAACGGACTTGTTATTTTTTTAAAGCGCTCCAAACAATCCTTGTCCCGCTCCTTTTCGATGGGAGAGGCAAATAGATCCTTAAATTGTTTAGGTGTGCCTAGATAATGCTTGTTGGTGAAATCAAAAATGCTCCAATATTCCAACAATCTGTTCTCAACAGGGGTGCCACTCATAGCAATTTTATGCTGAGCTGAGAGTGATTTAATAGCCTTTGTTTGTTCTGTTGTTGGATTCTTGATGTTTTGAGCTTCGTCAATGACAAGCAAAAACCATCGTATTTTATTGAATTCCTTTTTATCCAGACGTGCCAATCCGTAAGAAGTAATCACAATATCGTAGTCAGATGCCAATTCTCTATTTTGTCCATGATAAATCATTAAGTTAAGATCTGGCGCAAATCGTTCAATTTCTTTTTGTCAATTACTCAGCAATCCTGTCGGCGCCACAATGAGGACACGATTTTTTGTCAAATGGCCCTGGTTTTTGAAGTGCAAAATCGCTGCGATGACTTGGAGGGTTTTGCCAAGCCCCATATCGTCTGCCAAAATGCTTCCAAATCCCGTTTGAATATTTTGGACCAGCCAGTTGAAGCCTCTTTCCTGATAAGGACGTAAGGTTGCATTCAGGTTCTGAGGGATACTGACAGGATCATAAATATTCAGTTGCTTAAGTAAGTCCTTCAGATGGGAGTCTAAATCAACCAAAGCGCCAGAAAGATCTCCTGAAAGGACAGCTTGCATTAAATCCCCCTGGCTTAAGGAATCTGGCAATTTTTCCAATTGTTTTAAAAGGGACTGCATCTCTTTTTCATCAAGCAAAACATACTGATCAAGAATTCGAATCAGGCCCCTGGATTCTTGAAGAAGCTTTTTGAACGCGGCAACTTCAAGTTTTTTGTCGCCGATTGCAATTGCCCAATCAAACTGAAGCAAATTATCAAGATTGAGAAAGCTTTGGCGATCCAATTTGTTTTTAGCTTTTAAGCTCAAATTCAGCCGGGGTTTTAAGACCTTTTGTAAAGATTTTGGGAGCATAACCCCAATACCGATAGCCTTCAAGACAGGAACGATCCCGAGAAACAAGGGCGCAAAATCATCTAGAAGAAAGAGGACGCTCGCCCCACGATCAATGGATTCTTCTAGTTGTGGAACGTACTCTGCAATCATCGATAAATCCGATAGAATTGCAAGACGTGACTCGGCATCTTCTGATTTTAGAGCTTTTTGAAGGCGTATCGGAGCGCTTTTATCATCGAGAGACAGGGCCAGGTCCAACTCGAACTCCCCTCCTTTATCTTCTATTCGCAAATAGATCTTGTGAGGCCGGTTGGACAAATAAAGAGGTGAGAGCCATTGATGAATAGCTGCCGGAACTTCTTTATCAGCAAAATCCTTGAATTGAAATGGTTTTTGCAAAAAGAACAATTGGCATACTGTTGCCGATAGAGGTTTATCCAAAGATGCTGGCAAGTTAAAGCACATTAATCCAGAAAACAGCAGAGCGAGACCTGCGGTGACTTGCTCCTGGGGTTCTAAAAGATGACTGTTGTATAGCACAAGTTTTTGAGGGCAAGCAGAACATAATTGTTCATAAACCCGCCTCACTTCTGGATCAAAGAGAGCAGGAATCCACCTGATGAGGGTTTCCTTTTTTTCGTTTTGCAAAATTTGCGGGATGAGGGCCGATTTTTCCATTAATTTAGTGGCAAATTGGAACAACATGTGGAGAAAGCGAATCTCAGAGTTCAGCTTATGAAGGAGTGTATTGGGAATGCTTTGCAAAAAGATGACCAACATTCGCGCAGGATCACCCTCTTTGTCAAAAAGGGCCAACTCCCCATTCAGGATGCCAGTCAACTGATGCTTATGGGAAAGGGTAAGCGCAAAAGAGTCCCAATGCTCTGGATGCTTCCATCTTTCAACAAAACTCTCCTCTTCCGACCATTCTTTTTTGGCCTTAGATCGTTGAGTCTTGGAATGTAGTGTTTTAGAGCGCATTGCCCAAAAATTTGGCAATTCATAACAGGAAAGTTTCCCGTGAGGAAAACGTTGCCAGTGTTTATAAGCAAGATAGAGGAGCTCTCTAAAATTTTTGTCATAAAAAGGGGGATCATCCCTCACGATCGCCTTAATGTGCTCCGAAAGATCTTGAATTTTAGATAAATTTATTCCATCTAAGGTGGATTGGTTGAAGGAAGCGTCAATGGTGTGAGAGAGTCTAAGAAGCTCTTCTATTTGATCTATTTTCTGGACACGCTCTAATTTCCCTTTGCTGAAATCTTCAACCAGCATCAACAAATCACAGTCATGGATATGAAAAACCATGAAAGGGTTTTTATCAATTTCAGCACACACAAGGTAAATGACAGCCGCTATATGTTTGCAAGGCATTGCCCAATCAGGGCAACTGCAATTAGCATCAATTTCCTTCCAATTTTTGGGAAATAGCTTGATACGATGATCAGTTAATTTTTCCAGCAACCGCTCTGGAAGGCGTTTGTTTGCCAAAGCCGATAGGATTGCAGGGGAGT
>CAIVFQ010000091.1 GCA_903905285.1 uncultured Alphaproteobacteria bacterium | reverse complement strand
ATTCAGAACAACCCGAGGAGCCGAAGTCTTTTGCCTAATTCGAGGCTTTCTCTCAACGAGACGCAAACAGGGGTTTAATATCTTTCATGCCATCCTAAATCCTCAGTTCTGCCCACAATAAACCTGGGTAGTTACGTTTTTCTCTCGTTTTCTTTCTGTTTTTTCCTTTTCTTCATGAGCTTTTTTCTCTTCTTCAAACGTTTTAAGATTAGCAATGCCCGTAAAAATTTCGAGCAAGTCCTGTGTTAAAAATTTAGAAAAAACATCGGTGTTTATAACAGGATCGTCAACGCCCTCCCGAAAAACAAAGAAAGGATGTGGATCTATTGATTTATGTGCTGCTTTGTCTGAATATCTTTTAATATATATGTGCGCTATATTTTTTGATTTAATAATATGTCGATCAATTTTGCCTTTCATCTCATTGTTTTTTTTAGTATGTGCGTTTTGTTTTAATACATCCGTCATTCCGGATAAAAGTGATTCTTGTGTTGAGTAAGGGGATGTTGCTTGGCCCAGAAAGTTTTTCATGACAAAGTCTAGTGATGATTGGACAATATCTAAAGATTTACTTGAAGATACTATACCAATAAGTTCAGTAAGCATTCGTAATTTGTCGTCAAGGGCGCTTATCATTTGGGAGATGTTCTGATACATACTCAGCTCTATTTCTGTTAGAGCTTTAATGCGGGTATTAGGATCTCGCCAAAAACCAGTTTCATATTCTGCCAGAAAGGCTTGAGAACGCTGATTATCTTTAAACATTTGCAGTGTTAGGCCATTTAATTCTTCAATAAAGGGTGCCTCTTTCGAAATCGATTTTTTTCTAAATGCTTCCAGTCTTTCCATTTGGTAAACGGTATGATTCCTAATAGAAGTAAACTTTGTCCGTATGTTTGTTATTTTCTGCATGAGTTTACCGGGCGCTTGGATTTCTTTGGGGCCAAAACCTCCTGCCTGCATAAGTTGCATGCCCTGCAACCAGCATTCTTTGTCGATTTTAATGCCTGCTTTTTGCATAATTGGCAAGTTTTCTTCATAGGAACAAACATCCGCAGAGCTTGCCATACAGTATTGAAAAGAGAATGCGCATGTGGCGCTTAAAAACAATTTTTTTATAATTTCAAACATATTAATGCCTTTTAAAACGCCATCGCCAATATTTTATAAGTAATGTGTATGGTTTCAAAATTCAAATTATTTAACCAATCCATGCTCTTTTAAAAACTCTTTTAACTTCTGATGTCGTTCTTCACTGACGGGCAAGGGGTCAATGCTAAAGACCTTAACAAGCAGTGGCCATATCTCTTGATTAGCGGGGGTGTTCAACTCAGGCTTATAGGTTTTAAAAATGATCCACGTTTGGTCTGGATTTTGCTGAAGAAAGTGGCAGGCTTTTGTAAGGGCTCTCTGTAAAGCTTTCTTCGTTTTTAAATTGACCTTGGGGTGCGCCACCATCACCTGCGCGGCAAACACAGGGATGCCCACTTCTTCGTAAGGGTATATATGAAATTTTTCGTCGTAATCTTTTAAATCCACAAGAACATACGTTCGATACGCATTAACAATGGCGTCCACTTGACGGCTTACCAGGGCTGTCACTAGGCCATGTTTCGTGTGAACGGCGGCGATGTCGTTTTCCGTTAAGCCTTGGCTTTTTAAAATTTGTTTTAAAACAGCGGCTGAAAATCCAACACCACTGCTGGCATGACCAATGCGTTTCCCTTTCAACTGGGTTAAAGGAACGCGACTGACGAAAACTTCTAAGGGTTGGCTGATCAAGGTTAAAACGGGTTGTAAGTCCAGACCTTTGTCTTTTTGTATAATCCATTGGGCTTCGGTGGTCAGGGCTAAATCAGCTGCGCCAGCGGCGACTTGAATGCACCCTTCCAACGATCCTTGTGCCGGGATCAATTCAACCTCTAGGCCTTCTTCTTTAAAGAAACCTTGAGTAAGGGCCATGACTAACGGCGCGTGATGGGGGTTTAAAACCCAATCCAATGTTAGCCGTAAAGGGGGTTGCTGATCGCAAGAGCTTAAAAAGATACTAACTAAGAAGAAGCGGGCCAAAAAATAAAACGACTTTGCAGCCATCGTATGCCTCCATTCAAAAAAAGTGTTAATAAAACCGTGCACAATAAACAGGCAAACATCAGGTCAATTTGTAAACGCCCATGGCACACCATAATCAAGTATCCTAGGCCATGACTGGCACCATTCCAGTCGGCAGCCAGCACGGTTAAGGGGGCATGAATAGCCGCCAATCGTAGGCCAGACAGTAATCCGGGCAAGGCCGCTGGCCAGCGTATAAGATGCTGAAGGTGAAAGGGTTTGGCTTGCATTGTATCCGCCAGTTCTATCCATTCAACCGGGGTACGTTTTAACCCGTCAAGAAAACAGAGCGTAATGGGGAAAAAGGCTGACAAACAAACGACAATCATTTTAGGCAATAAACCAAACCCAAACCAAATCATCAATAAGGGCATCAAAATGAAAGCCGGTATGGCTTGCAGAATCACCAACAGGGGCTGCAGGCAGGCTTGCAAATGCTGATATTTGTCTAAGGCACAGGCGGTTACAACTCCTAAGAAACTAGAAATCAGCAGGCCTGCTAAAATCTGCGATAGTGTTAACCCTCCATGCCACAGAATTAATGACCGTTGAGTGTAAAGGGTGTTGAGCACTTGCCAGGGTGTGGGCAGAATATAGGCAGGGATATCGCCTAATTTGACAATGCCATGCCACAGACTTACCAGGGTAATTGCAGTTATTATTCGCTTAAGCATATCGAACACCAGGTTCATTAAACGGTAAACAGATGGCTGGAGTCCCTTTTAGCTCTAGAATATGATCAGCCAATTTTTCTACTTCGTTCAGATCATGACTGACGATTAAGGCGGTTTTATCCTTTAGGTGTGCCTTAGCCAAGGTGTGCAGCTGTTGGCGGGTTTGACTGTCGACGGCACTGAATGGTTCATCCATTAAAATAAGGTCAGCATCTTCCATAAGCGTGCGTGCCAAGGCCACCCGTTGACGCATGCCGATTGATAATTGATGGGGGTAACGGTGTGTTTCAGGGCCCAAGCCAACGGAATTTAATAAGGTTTCAGCCTTGGCAAGATTAGGTGTTTCACCGCGCAAGGCTGACCCCAGCATGACATTCTCAATTACCGTTTTCCAGGGCAGCAACAGGTCACGTTGCGGCATATAACTTAAAGAGATATCCGAAGGGCAAGATTCCAGGCCAGGAACCAACCTCAACAAAGTTTTTAATAAGGTAGTTTTGCCTTGCCCACTTTTGCCAATTAACGCCGTCCACTGCTTTATGGGAACGGAAAGGTTTTGGGCTGCTAGAACGCATTTTTCTTGATAGTTTACAGCACGAATCGAAAACGCGTACTGCGTTTGATGATAATTGGTCACAATCCCTCCGTCGGTACAAACCGAATCAGGTTCTAAGAGTTGGGTTTATTCCCTCTCAGCCTCTTGGTTTTCCAACCATTAAGGCACCCCCTGTGTTTTGCCAATCAGTAGCACAAGAAGAATTGTCAATCAAGGTGGAATCTTCTATGATGACGCAGGAATTTTTAAACTGGCAGCCCAAAATGACAACCATTGATCCTGATACTCTGAGTTTCGAACAAGCGATGGCCGAACTTGAGTCTTT
This sequence comes from uncultured Alphaproteobacteria bacterium, assembly GCA_903905285.1. Lineage (GTDB taxonomy): Bacteria > Pseudomonadota > Alphaproteobacteria > Paracaedibacterales > CAIULA01 > Finniella. The sequence continues at coordinate 3,332 of CAIVFQ010000091.1, read as the reverse complement.
GGTAAAAAAGCTAGAGGAGGGGCGTCTGCCCTTAGAAGAGGCAATCCAGGCATTTGAACGGGGAACTCTGTTGAAAAAGCAGTGCGAACAAAAACTACAGGGTGCCAAAATGCGTGTTGAACAAATTAGTTTAACCTCAGATGGTAGTCCTAAAATCGAAACTTTCCCGACTTGATTGAGCATTTAAAACTTTGACCATTCGCACCTCTAATCCCCCTTTTATACTACGCCAGCGGTTAGTTAAAGCAGCAACCTGGGCGGCGTTGGTTGTCGCTGCTTTTTTAGTCATTAGTAAGTCGTTTGCCTGGTATATTACCGATTCTTTAAGTATCGAGGCGTCTTTGGTTGATTCGTTGCTGGATGCTTTTGCGTCGATGATTAATTTTGTTGCCGTCCGTCATGCCTTAAGACCTGCTGATGCTGAACACCGATTTGGTCATGGAAAAGTTGAAGCCCTAGCCAGTTTGGCACAAGCCCTGTTTATTTCCCTGTCGTCGTTATGGTTGATGCATCAGGTGGTTATGCGCCTTTATGAACCCACCGCACTTCGGCAGAGTTCGCTTGCCATGGCTGTTATGATTTCATCGACGATACTGACGGGGGTGTTGATTTTAGGGCAACGTTATGTGATCAAAAGAACCAATTCGTTGGCTATTTCTGCCGATGCTTTGCATTACCAAACTGATATTTTGACTAATATTGCGGTTTTGGCAAGTTTTGCGCTTTCTTCATATTTACATTTGGTCTACTTTGATACGTTGATGGGGGCGGCGATTGCAGTTTATATTCTTTTTGCTTCTTGGAAGATAGCTAAAAAATCGTTTGATATTCTGATGGACCGTGAATTGCCAGATGAAATGTTAGTCACCATTCGTCGTATTGTACAAGGTCACCCGCACGTGTTAGGCATTCATGATTTGCGCACGCGAAGTTCGGGCCATAATGAGTTTATTCAGATGCATTTAGATTTAGAAGCCAGTTTAACCCTTGATCAGGCGCATCACATTGCTGATGAAGTTGCCCGCCAGATTTATAAGACCTTTCCGACAGCTGAAGTTATTATTCACCAAGATCCCGTGGGCCGGTGCGGCCATTATCAACACAAACCGATTCTTCCCTAATGAAAACATCCGCGCGCTATGAAACAGCTATTGAGCTGATTGACCAAATTTTGGAGAATCCCACCGTTCCTAGTGATCGGTTGTTGGTAGATTATTTTCGTGAACGGCGTTTCATTGGCAGCCATGATCGGCGGTCAATTCAGGAAACAGTGTATGCCATTTTACGTCAATGGCCTGTTTTGACTTTTTATCAGCGTCAACTGAATGGGCGGCAGGCTGTTTTATGGTTCTTAAGAGTTTGTGAAAAAACTTCTTTAGATAAGATACAAGCCATTTTTGATGGTGAACAGTACGCGCCTTTGCCTTTATCTATTACTGAATCTCAAAGCTTAGAACTAATTCTGCCTGACTCCATTGAACCAGATTGGGTAAAGGCCGCGACACCTGAATGGTTATGGCCATACTGCCAAGATCGTTTTGGTCAGGATGCGGTTCTTGAAATGCAGGCCCTTAATCAGCCTGCTGGTTTTGATGTCAGGGTGAATACGTTAAAAATGACCCGAGACTTAGTGCTTGAGACATTAGAAAATGAAAACGTTAAGGTTCACCCAACGCCTTTAAGCCCCTGGGCTCTTCGCTTTGAAAGCCGTTATACGTTGCAAAGCCACGATTTGTGGCAAGATGGGTGTTTAGAGGTACAAGATGAAGGGTCGCAGTTAATTGCGTTATTAACGGACGCTGGCCCAGGCATGCATGTTCTTGACTTGTGCGCGGGGGCAGGGGGAAAGACCCTGGCCTTGGCAGCATCCATGCAAAATAAGGGCATTTTGATAGCAACTGATATTCATGAATGGCGCCTAAAAAGGGCCCGGGGGCGTTTGTCTCGGGCGGGCGTTTCTAATGTTGACTGTCGCGTGTTGAGCCATAATTGGTTAAAGCGTCAAACAGGGCGATTTGATCGCGTGCTGGTTGATGCCCCCTGTTCAGGCAGTGGCACCTGGCGTCGCAATCCTGATTTGAAACTTCGATTTCAGCCTGATGACTTAAAAGAATTACAACAAAAACAACAACAAATTCTGCAAACCGCCGCTGATGCTGTCAAACCAGGGGGGCGGTTGATTTACGCCACATGTTCCATTCTAAAATCTGAAAATGAAGATCAGGTTGATCAGTTTTTACAGACACATAGTGCATTTTCTTTAATAAATGTTGGAGAAGTATGGCAGCAGCTGCTGACTTCTCCATGCCCTGCCGAGGGGCAGACCCTTCAACTGACACCTTACCGTCATCAAACCGATGGCTTTTTTGTCAGCATTTTACAAAAGGCCCTTTCTTAACGTTCTGTTAATATTCTTGCCTTATCCTAAAGTCTCTAGTGCTTCATTTTTAGCAACAAAGGATTTATGGCAATGAGACTCATTAAACACATTCTTGTCAGTGGACTTATGGCATTGGCATTGGGGAACTGTGCCTACGCTGGTGATGCTGAACTTAAAGATAAAAGTCCTGCAGCCTGTGTTCCTGTCCCTGTTCTGAAGGTGGGTGATATTGAAGACAAAACGGCAGAAAAGCCTAAGGCTGTCGTTGCCCCTGCTTTGAAAACAGAAAAAGCTGACAGTACAAGCACATCAAGTTATTCTCTTTATTTTTGGAACCTTTTTTCTTGCGCAAAAAACAAAGTTGCCAATGGGATTTTGTTGGGCGTTTATGTGGCTGAAAACGTGACAACGGGTTCTGCTAATTTTGCTGCCTGTGGCGTTATGGTGGGGAAGAATTTAGCCAATTATCTTATTGATACCTCTGCTTGCGTAGCCAAAGGTGCAATCAATACCACAGAGAGTGTTGCGAAGTGGGGGATTGATTTAACAAAAAAAGCTGCTGAGCGTTTAAAAGGTGACCAACCTGTTGTTAGCAAAGCTGCTTAATTAACAAGTCGTAACGTTACCACTACGCCTCGTCGGTCGTTCGTTATAGTGAATTCTTTCTAAATTAATAGGCAGGATATCACCCCCGTATTTTCTTGTCACCCTCGCGCAGGCGGGGGTCCAGTTGTGCTTCTGGATCCCCGTTTTCACGGGAATGACAAAGAGTGTGCAGCTCATGCAGTTGTCTATTGATGCATTGGGAATTTACTAGACCTTCTGCGTAAGTTGCATTTTAGGTAAAATAGTGAGAGTTTTGAGGGAAAACCGACCAAGGTAGTTCCCTCATGAGCCTAAGATACACAAAAATCGTCAAAAGTCCCAAGGTTTTTCTTCGGCTGTTTGGTGT
>CAIVFQ010000090.1 GCA_903905285.1 uncultured Alphaproteobacteria bacterium | reverse complement strand
TGTGACCCCTACGATGTCAACGTAGTGCTCTACCGCTGAGCTATGTGACCAGTCAGGCTTTCTTAATAGCACCAATAAAAACCTTTTGGCAAGAGATAGAATCGTGTAGCATTTGTGAATAAGTTATCTAAAGCTATGTTTTAAAAAATGAAAAAATCCCTTTATTTCCTTGCTTATCTTTATTTAAGCGGCACGGCGTCAGCAGACAACCTTGATTCCGCCGTTGAAAATTATGTCTCTTATCACCTGCATCATAATAATCCTGATGCTGCTTTAAACTTTTTAAAAACCTTGGAACAAACGAACCATCCTGAAAGTTTGTTTATTTTAGGGGCGTTTTATTTAAACGGTTATGGCGTTAAAAAAGATTTAAATTTGGCAAATGCTTATTTCTTTCGGTCGGCACACTTAGGGTTTGCACCCGCTTTTAAGGCACTAGGTGACAGTTATCTAAGTGGTGATGGTGTGAGAAAATGCCCTGCAATGGCTTTGTATTATTACGAATGTTCGGCAAGACGGGGTTATGGCCCTGGTCAATTTAATGCAGGGGCGTTGTTAAAAGACGGCCACGAGACTTTGGCCCCGAATCCTCAACAAGCCCATTATTGGTTAGACCAAGCGGCTCGCAATCAAGATTTGGGTGACATGGCCGAAGATGCTGCGGCTTTAAGGGATAAAGTATCTCCCAGTAAATAAGGGATATTAAGTCTCTGTTAATACATCCTCCCTTAGAATGAAGATTATATAGGTTTCTAAAACTTAAATTTTTATTTTCTAGGGGAGGAGCAAATTATGGACGAACAATTATCCATTGTTGAGTTCATGCACTCTCATCCTTTTTTTCTTCATATTGACGATTCTGAAAAAGCACGCATTCTGCCTTACATAGAGGTTATGGATTGTCAGCCTGATCAAGTTATTTTTACACAAGGTGAACGGGCTGACAGTGTCTATTTCATTGCTAAAGGGTCCGTTTTGCTGACAAGTCGACGGCATAAAATGGCGCGCGATGTTAATGAATCATTTGGCTCTGAAGCAGCCTTTAAAGATAACTTATATGAATATACGGCCAAAACGCAGGAAAATGCTGTCTTGGTCAAGCTTCCCTCAGAGGTATTAGAAAAGTTATTAAAAAATTATCCTGAGCTGGGTATTAATTTATTTTTTTATAACACCAAATTATCCGTTCCAAAGCACAGCTTTGCAGCAGAGGACGCGTCTAAAAACTCTGCGTCGACTTTAAGAGTTTTGCTTGCTTGGATTTTTGCATTCATTGTACCCATGGTGACTTACCATATGCTTAGTCCCACTCTGGGAGATAACGTTCGTGTTTTCTTGGCGACGATATCCTGTGGTTTGGTATTATGGAGTTTCAACATTGTTTATGAATTTGTCCCGGCCCTTTTTATTTTAATCACGCTGCTTGTTTTGGGCATTGTGCCATCACGAATTGTCCTAGAAGGATTTTCATCAGATAGCTATTTGTTGATTTTGACTTTATCAGGCATTGCATCGGCTATTATTTCATCTGGGTTGGTTTATCGGTTTGTCATCTTTATGATCAAGAGTTTGCCATCGAAACAATCGTGGTATTCGGCGGGATTATTCTTGGTTGGTTCGATCATGACGCCAATTGTTCCCTCGGCAATGATGCGTACACGTTTGATGGCGCCTTTAACGGAAGATTTAATCGAAGTTTTGAAGGTAGAAAACCAATCTTCCCTAGCCACCAAAATTGCGGTCTCTAACTTTTATGGTATTACAAGCTTGAATAGTGCCTTTTTCACAGGGTCGCTTATTAACTTTATTGCTATGGGTATTTTGCCATTACAAAGTTATAACCGAATCACGTCAGTGGGGTGGGCAACAATGGCTGTTGTTTCCGCCATAGTGCTTATTGTGACAAATTTATTTGGTTTATCTTTGTTGTTCCATGACAATACGCGCCTGGTAATTTCTAAGAAAAAAGTTATGCAGCAGCTGGAAATATTGGGTCCTTTAAAATCGGTAGAATGGCATGCGATTATCGTTATTCTGTTTTTTGTGGCTGCCATTTTGACGCTTTCATTTCACCAAATTCAGTTTTCTTGGTTAAGCCTGTTTTTGTTTTTTGCTTTGTCTTCTTTAAAAATAATCAAGATTAAAGAATGGGCGGCTCAAACCGATTGGTCCTTCTTATTGATGGTAGGGGCCAGCTTAGGCATTGTGAAATCTTTGGCGTTTTTAAATGTTGATACACTAATAAAAGATAATTTATCCGTTTACTTAAGCTTTTTGGGTGACGGGAAGCCACAGGTTCTAACGGCCCTTATTCTGGTGACCATTTTAGCGCGGTTTGTTTTTCCCATAGGGCCCTGCTTTATTATCATGATGATGATAGGGATTCCTATTGGGGAATTCTACCAAATTAATTTGTGGATTATGACCTTTTCCCTTTTGGTGGCAAGCGAGGTCTGGTTTTTCCCTTATCAATCAACATTCTATATGAATTTTGAAAGTTTTTTTGAAGGGAAGCTGCCTTATGAACGTAAGAAATTCCTGGCGTATAATTTATTAATCAATTTTGCCCGTATTCTTTCTTTGTATTTATCAATGCCTTATTGGCGGCAAATAGGTCTTTTGTAAAATAAGGGTGATAGTAATGGAAAATTTTTTTAAAAAACTAGGTCTGGATGTCATTGTCCCTTTTATTCTGATTCTTTTACTTTTTATGTTTTTTGTGATTTACAATCAAGCCTATAAAAAGATTTTGGTCGTCCACAGTTACTACGTAGACTACACCTGGGTAAACGAAATTAACGCTGGGTTAGAAAAAGTTTTTAAAAATTCTAGCTCTGTAAAAGTTGCATATTTTTACATGGACACCAAGAGACGGTATAAGGAACACCTTAAAGAGCAAGACGGATTGGCAGCGCGTCAAACAATCAATCAATTACAACCTGATGTGGTTATTATTTGTGATGACGATGCGCAAAGTTATGTCACAACCTATTACAAAAATCACCCAACCATTTCATTTGTTTTTGCTGGTGTTAATGCCAACATAGAAGAATATGATTTTGACAAAATGAATAACGTTACAGGTATTCTTGAACGTTTGCCCATGGATGGAATTAAAGATGCTATTCTTGGAATGGCAGAACACAGTAAAATTCAATCTCCTATCCGTATTGGTCACGTTGGCACCACGGCCCTTACTATCAAATTAGATGATGCCTATTTGCACCAGTATAAAAACTGGGATCGAATTGTGATGAAACCGTCACGACTTGTTGACACATTTCCCGAATGGAAAAAAGCTATTCTTGATGCCAATAATGATTGGGATTTTATTATGATTTCTAATTACAGAAACGTAATTTATTCCCAGGATAATCAGACGCTTGTGCCGCCCAAAGAAATTATGAAATGGACGGTTGAAAATGCCAAAATTCCTATTATCGGCTTGAATAATTTTGTCGTAGAAGATGGAGCCCCCTTTGCCGTTTCAACGTCGGCTGTTGAGCAAGGTGAAGAAGCGGCAAAGATGGCGTTAAGAATTATTCAAGAAAAAATTCCGGCCAATCAAATTCCGATTCAAAGTCCAAAATATTTTATTGTTTCAATGCGACCAAAATTAATGGAAAAATTTTCTATGGTTTTACCGGAAATTTATACGGCTTTTGCACGCGTCAGCCAAATGTATTTTGAATAGTGGGTAATGAAAATGAGAAGACTTCTTTCATATGTCAGAGGAAATGACCTAAAAACGTACATCATTAGAGAGGTTATGGTTCTTTTTATGATCCCCGTTCGAGAGAATGGTACATTGAGGCGAAAGCCTCTAAAAGCATGAGCACCTCCCCTGTTATTAGGGTGAGTTTTTTTATTAAGAATTTGGTTATTTCAACCTCTCGTCCTTTTTTAGATGAAAATAATGATGTTTGGGGAGTTGCATCCGCTGATATAGACGTGAGACGCATTTCTCAACTGTTAAAAGACAATATTCTTTCTCCTGGCTCTGTGATGTTTATCTTAGATGATAATGAGGAAGTCATTGCCGCTTCGAACTTGGAAAGGTCTGTCCCCACTGGTAATGGGGGTGATGCTGCAGGGTTGACCTTAAAAGAAATGGCAAATAGCATCTACGCGAATGTTTATCAAAAACATAAAAATGAAAAACAAGACCAATTTGAATTTGTTAATAACGAAAAGACTTACGTTGCTAACTTTACCCGGTTCACGACATCTTTTTACGATTCCTTTGGTAAAAAGTGGACGCTTGTAAGTCTGGTGCCTTTTAACGAGATGTTTTCTGTCTTTTTGCAATCTCAACAAGATAATTTTGGTATCTATATTTTTGCTTTTATTTTGGTTTTGTTGCGAATCATTATCCTTTCCAGAAAACTGTCAGAACCTATTGAGGAACTAACCGAAGAAGCTATTAAAATTCGTCGTTTTCAGTTTGATGGTGAGGTGAAAACCGATTCGAAAATTAAAGAGGTCATAACTCTTGGGCAAACCATGCAAACAATGAAAGTCAGTCTAAAGTCATTTACAAAATATATGCCGCGGCGCTTGGTCATGCGCTTGTTAGAAAAAAACCAAGACATTCAACTGGGTGGTGAATCTAAGAAATTAACCATTATGTTTACCGATGTGGCTGGGTTCACAACCGTTTCTGAAGGCATGACGCCTCAGGCTTTAATGACCCACATCTCGGATTATTTTGAACAGCTCACACAAATTATTATTCAACAAAATGGGACCATCGATAAATATATTGGTGACGCCATCATGGCATTTTGGGGTGCGCCTGATGAAGATGCATTGCGAAGTTTCCATGCCTGTCGGGCCGCGCTGTTATGTCAGTATGCCCTAGAAACCTTAAACTCTAATTGGAGAAGCCAAGGCAAACCAGTTTTGAATACACGTATGGGTATTCACTGTGGCGAAGTGGTGGTTGGGAATATGGGGTCCTCTGAACGGATGAATTACACCTTAATTGGAGATTCTGTAAATTTGAGTGCCCGTTTAGAAGGAACGAACAAGTTCTATGGCACAAAGATTATCGTTAGCCATTCCGTTTATGAAGAGGTTAAAGACGATTTCTTGTGCCGGACTTTAGACATAGTGGCCGTGAAAGGAAAAAACAAAGGCGTGAAGATTTACGAGTTATTAGGCCAAAGAAATGCCGAAGACTATTTAGCCGTTAGCGCAGAACAACAAGATTTTGTTGTAGCTTTTGATAAAGCATTTGAATTTTATCTGAAGATGAATTGGGAAAGAGCCCTGTCAGAGTTTGAAAAGTTATTGGGATCAATTCCTGCTTATGATGAATCTGTTAAAAGCTATATTGAACGGTGTCAGATGTATCTTAAAACCCCACCTGAAGATGACTGGGATGGCGTCTGTCATTTAACTTCTAAGTAAGAAGAGTTTGACAGTGAATATTATATTATTATTTTTTATTTTCCTGGTTCAGGGAATATGCTGTGCAGCTGAAGTGCAAGAAATTAGTAAACGAAGTGTGTCAATCCAAAGTCAATTGGTAATGCCTGCTCCAACTAGGGAATATCTAGAATGTGAGCATGATATTGTACAGGACCTTTGGAATGCCGGCTTGATTAGTAACCCAGGGGCACTACATTTTATTTATCCTGAGCCGTCATTAGCACGAATTGAAAATCCAGAAACTGACGCCAGCGAGGGAATCCAATCTGCTAGGGATAATCCTAATTTTGTTATTGTTGTAAGCGCACCTACCACAAGCCAAGAAGACAAACGTTTAGATGTTATAATGCCAGTTGTTCGACCAAGGGTTTCACTGTGTCACAGGCTGTGGCCTTGGGTAAAACCTTTGGTTCCATGGACGCCCGATCTATCATATGGGGTCATTCTCACAACTGCACTTACAACGGATGACGACGTAGCTCTCAAGATTTTTCTGGCGAGTACTATCCCCTATTCTATTTATTTTTTATGCAATGTTCCTAAGCGCATAAGACATTGCCTTAAAACGATCTTCAGACAATCAGAACGCGTTTTCCCACATTCGAATAGAAGACACAGCGCTCCAGTCGCCCACGGTAAAAAGCACAGAACTTCAATTGCCCATAGCAAAAAACACAGAAGACATAGTCTCCCAGTTACCCGAAATTGATTTTCTTAATAGCTGCTGCGTAAGTAAATTGGCCGCGTTAATCCTTAGCCCGTTCAACATAGGTATTGTCGGCTGTGTTCACCACGATACGAATACCTGAATCAATATGGGGGGGGACCATGACGCGCAGGCCATTTTCCAAGATGGCAGGCTTGAACGATGAAGAAGCCGTTTGCCCTTTAACGACAGGTTCTGCCTCTACGATGGTTAAAATAACTGTGTCAGGTAACTGTACGCTGATTGGTTTTCCTTCATAAGAAGAAACATCGACTACCATTCCATCTTGCAAATAAGCAGCGGCATCGCCAACAAAGTCTTTTGATAAGTTGATTTGTTCAAAGGTTTGTTGATCCATGAACACAAAGTTTTCATCTTCAGCATACAAATATTGATAGGGTGCTTCATCTAGATAAACGCGTTCAACCTGTTCAGATGACCGGAATCGTTCATTCATTTTCGTGCCATCAATCAGATTTTTCAGTTCAACCTGCATATAGGCACCGCCCTTACCTGGTTGGGTATGTTGGGTTTTAGCGGCAACCCAAAGCTTGCCCTGATGTTCAATCACATTGCCAATACGAATCGAATTACCGTTGATTTTCACGAACTTATTCCTGATTGATTAAGATTTATCTAAGAAGATGGTAGCGAGGGAGGGATTCGAACCCCCGACACGCGGATTATGATTCCGCTGCTCTAACCAACTGAGCTACCCCGCCACTTCCTAACGACTATACCTGCGACCAGAGATGTTGTCAAAATTTTTCAGTTTCAAGCGACTTTGTGTCGGCTACGATCACACTATCAACTTAACTTATCAATCAACGGCTGCACATAAACCGCTTCTGTTTCGCCTTGATCATTTGAAAACTGACGGTGCTCTAGGCCTTCATAGGCAATCGCTAAGATACGTTGAAGCCAGTGTTTTACTGACAAACCTTTAAAGGTACCGCTCATTCCTTGTTTGGGCACTTGTTGATAAAGGTTTTGCACGTCATCGTATGTCCAATCAAAGGTTAAATCGGCTATAGCTTTTAGACTGTGTTCATCGTACAACAAACCCACCCACAAAGCGGGCAGCCCCACAAGTTGTTCAAGCGGGCCACTGTCAGCACCCCGCATTTCTAGATAATGTTTTAAACGCACTTCGGGAAAGGCGGTGGTCAGGTGATCATGCCAATCTTTTAAGGTAGGATATTCCCCTGGTAAAGCGGGTAGGGTGCCTTGCATAAAATCAGGAAATGATTGACCGGTCGCATCCAAGTAAACTCCGTCTCTCTTTACGAAATACATGGGCACCGTCAACATATAATCAACATACCGTTCAAACCCCATGCCTGCCTCAAACACAAAAGGTAAAAGGCCAGATCGATCAGGATCAGTATCTTGCCATATTTGGCAACGATAGGATTGGTAATCAGTTTTTTTGCCTTCAACCCATGTTGAATTGGCAAACAAGGCGGTGACCATTGGTTGTAATGCCATTCCTACGCGCATTTTTGTCACCATGTCAGACTCTGACTGATAATCCAAATTGGCCTGCACGGTACATGTGCGTGTCATCATATCGAGGCCTAAGGTGCCTTTTGTCGGCATGTAACGACGCATAAGGGCATAGCGGTCCTTTGGCATCCAGGGCACGTCTTCACGCTTGTTAAAGGGGTCAAACCCTACGGCCTGAAATTCTAAACCTAGGTCTTGAGCAATCACAGTCAATTGCTGTTGGTGGGTTAGCAATTCTTCATAGGTTTCGTGCAAGGTTTTGAAAGGGGCGCCTGACAGTTCAAATTGCCCGCCGGGTTCCAAACTAATAGCGGCAAGCCCGTAAGGTGACTGCAAACCAATCAAGTGGTCATTTTCCAAGACGGGTTGCCAACCAAACTGTTGTAAGCGTTTTAAAATCTGTTCAATAGAGGCATAAGGGGCGCGTTGATGGCCTTTTAGATACACAAACTGTTCATGTTCAGTACCAATGTGAAACTGTTCTGGAGGCTTGCAACCTGAAGCCAGATCGTCAATTAAATCTTGTTTTGTTAACATGTTAAAGGCTCTTAGATTGAAGGGAGCTGGCAAGATTTTCTAACGCCTGTTTAAGGCTGTCATCGGTAAAGTCTTGCAGAAGACCTTGCCAAGCATCAGGCAAAGGCGCTCTAACGGTTACAAGATCTTTAGATTTTATAGGGGCAGGTGTTGACAAAGGTTTATGAAATACCCGAATGCGATCAATCGCCTGATAGCCATAATATTGGTTGACCCGATCAATAATCGTGGCTTGGCTATAGGTCAAGGCAGCTGCCATGGTGCTGCTGGTTTGAAGGTGCAAACACCCCTGTTGACGGCGACCGGCATTGAAACTGATTTTTATGACTTGGCAAACGTCCGACAACTCTGGCCCCACAACACGTGGCCATTCTAACACAAGGTCAGCTGTTATTAACCCTTGTTGGCGACAAAGCGGGGTCATAACCTTCCCTAACACAGCCCCCAAAGAGCGGCCCGTTCTTAAGTGTCTAGAAGAATATTGCTTTACGATGATAGAACCTTTTATTGTCAGGAAAACTTCCCTTCATTAAGGTCAGAAATACCCTGCCTGTCAATCCTGTTGCTTTTCGTCAATGTATGTTGCGGTGGTATGATCAACATGCCCGTACCTTGCCTTGGCGGGCTTTGAAAGGGCAACAACAAAACCCTTATTACGTACTGTTAAGCGAGGTTATGTTACAGCAAACCACGGTGGCAACTGTTAAGGCATACTTTGAGAGGTTTGTTGATCAATGGCCAACCTTGAACGCTATGGCTCAAGCTTCATTGGATGAAATCTTGGTAGCATGGCAGGGGTTAGGTTATTACAGCCGCGCGCGAAATTTGCATAAGGCTTTGCGCCAGTTGTCTGAACAACAATCATTTCCCCAGGCACCTGACGATCTAAAAAAACTATCGGGGGTAGGGGACTATACAGCCAATGCGGTTGCTGCGATTGCTTTTAATCAGGCGGTCGTACCCATAGACGGCAATGTGATTCGGGTATTGGCACGTGTGTTTGCATTAACACAGCCTTTGCCGATGCTTAAGAAAACGGTTGCGGAGAAAGCATTGCTGTTAGCTGATTCTGATCGGCCAGGGGATTTTGCCCAAAGCCTGATGGATTTAGGATCGTTGGTATGTCGCCCACAGCAGCCACGCTGTGAAATCTGCCCAGTGGTGAGTATGTGTGTGGGGTATAAAGAAGGTTTGCAACAGACTTTGCCTGTTAAAGCCGTGAAGCTTCCCAAGCCTACCCGTTACGGGATTGCGTTTCTTAATGTGAATGAACACAGACAAATTTGGTTGCGGCGTCGACCAGAAAAGGGCCTGCTGGGCGGAATGATTGAGGTGCCGGGCACAGAATGGACAGAGGTGCCGGTTGAACCCGTTAGTGGGGGATTACAACGCGGCGTCGTTAAACATACGTTTACGCATTTCCATTTGCGCCTGACAGTGTATAAAACAAACGAAATGCCACAGGAAACGGAGGGCTTTTGGGCTGATACCAACGCCCTTGAACGTTATGCCCTGCCAACGGTGATGAAGAAGGTTTTATCTTTTTTGTCTTAATTTGTGCTAAGCAGAGGTTAAAATGAATGCCGTGATCTTTGTCACCCCCGCGCAGGCGGGGGTCCAGGAAAATACAGCTGGATTCCCGTTTTCACGGGAATGACATTTTTATCCGTGAGGATTATGTTACCTATCGTCATTGCCTTCATGGTCTAACACATCAGGAATATCGTCTAGATCTTCGCCCAATTCAGAGGTGTCTTCCATCAAGCTGTTATCATCGGCTAAGTCGGTATCCAAATCATCGACCAAGTCAATATCACCAACCAATAAGTTGTCATCTAAGCCAATATCCTTAGCCGCCACGTCAACGACAGCACGACCCCGTCTGCCACGACCAGAGGTTTGTAATTCAAAAGTCGCACCGCATTTAGGACACAGGATCGGGCTTTTTAATAGATCATAAAAACGACCCCCGCACCCTTGACAGCTTCTTTTAACGCCCCATTCTGGATTAACCACGTTGGTACCTTTCTTAATCAAACTTAATGTTTCTTGCATTTGTATGTATTTAGCCGATATCGGTGTAAATAACAAGGTTTGTTGAGATTATCTGTTGGGTCAGTTTATTGCTGGACGTCTTGGAGTTGGTTTTGGACTTTGAGTCGCTCTTCAAAACAACAATGCTTCATGATCCATTTGTTCACTACGTCTCTGTTTGCGGTGTGTTGTTGTTCTCTGGCCAAGGGATGATCGGCATTATTATTATGTGATACTCTTAAAGATCTTAATCTTTCTTTTAATCTTTTTAGTTCGTGATTGGCGTTTGCCAGTTGATCAAGAAGATCTTTCTCTCTTGTTTTATATTTTTCTTCTAAGGCGAAAGCAGCACTATAAGGTACATATTTCTCTGTAATTTTTACAGTTCTCCCTGTGTTTCCCACGGGTATTGGGGTTGAGAATGAAAAAGTGGGAAGCTTTGATGTGTCAGATATTGTTCCGGAAACGGCGGCAAGGGCCGCAGGGGGGTGACGTTTAACGTGTTCGTCATCGCCAGCATGAGCGGAAAAAACAAGGCAAACCAACAGCCAATATTTTAAAACCTTTTGGATAATTTTACTGTCTAAGGGATTTTTCAAGCTTACAACACAATTATGGATTAAACATGTTGTAAGCTTAACAATAAAATTTTTAAGAAACCGTTAAGGGGAGCAGTCTGATCCTAACGCTCTGACAGTATGCATCCCCTTAGTTACTATCTTTATCCTGCTGCTAATAAACGTGAAGCACCTTGGAAACGGCCTGCTAAGTTTGACTCTTCAAATCTGACTGTTTTAAAATCTATGTGGTCTCCCCCAAAACCTAATTCTTTCAGTTGATTCCCCAGTTCACGGAAGCACAATTTATATTGATCACCAGCGCTGCCTGGTTCAATTCTGGCTGAGGAATATTGTGCTCGATAAGGGCGTGTAACTTTCATCAAAGCAACAACCAAGCTTGGCTGATCGCCTGAATGAAGCTGGCCTAACTGTTTTCCGGATCGAACTGTTGTTGCGTAGATTTGTCGAGCCAGTTCATCATCTGAGCAACCTTTATTGTTAATCAGATCCAACAAATAAGTATAGGGATCACCCCCGCGATGAGCTTGTTGGTATGTTGCGATCAAAGCATCTTTCTCTGCTTGTTCTTTTTGTAGCCTTTCGAATTCTAGCCTTAATCTTTGTTCTTTAGTGCGCGTTTCTTCTACGCCAGCTTGTAACCTACCTATTAGATCAGCATCTTGTTCGGCTTTTCCTAATGCATCTTGTAATTGAGCTGTTAATCTTTCTTTTTCTTTGACTAAATCCCTCAACTCACTTTCCAGTTTTTTCAGGGGCTCGATCATAGCGTCTCTTTCCCGAACTGTTTGTTCTAGTATTTCAGCTCTTCGGTTTTGACGCATGGCATCACCCTCAGCGCCCTCTTTGGCCACTAAAAGGGCGTGTTGTGCTTCTTGCTCGGCGCGTAAAGAACGCTGGTGAACCTTCAAAGCCTCCAACATGACTTGTCTTTCTTCTTCAAAACGTCTTCTGAGTTCTCTTGATGATTCTCGTCTTTGTACTTCTGAGGCTTCCAATAACTCTCGTCTTTGTAGTTCTAAAGCTTGCACCATCCGTTCTTCTT
>CAIVFQ010000089.1 GCA_903905285.1 uncultured Alphaproteobacteria bacterium | reverse complement strand
GAGCGATAGTACAGATCGGTATAACGACTAATGCCATCCTCAGTAAAATAAGGATCGTAATTCGAAAGGGTCAGATTCTGGTTAATCTTACCCATAGAAAAATTCAAACCAACCGCCGTACCAGTTCCGAACGCATTGTCTTGATTAATACCGGCAGACAGAATTAACTTCTCCGTAGTAGAGAAACCAGCCCCTAGGGTTACAGCTCCAGTCGGCTTTTCTTTTACCGCGACGTTCACGTCAACTTGGTCTGGAGAGCCTGGAACATCTTCGGTTGAAATATCTGTATCCGTAAAGTAACCCAATCGACCTAAACGTTTTTTAGACAAGTCAATTTTGTCGCTGTCAAACCAAGAGCTTTCGAACTGGCGCATTTCCCGACGAATAACAACGTCACGTGTTTTTGCGTTTCCTGAAATATTCACCTGTCGAACGTAGATTCTGCGACCTGGATCAATCACTAAAGTGAGGTCAACCTCTGATAGTTCTCGACGAACATCTGGTTGTGGATTAATGCTAGCAAAAGCATATCCATAAGAGCCTAATATCTCTGCAATTGCTTTGGTACTTTCAGTCAAGCGCGCAGACGAAAAGGTATCTCCTGGCTTTAAAACAACTAGCTGCATGAGCTCCGCTTCCTTGCCAAGCGTTTCTCCGGCAAGACGCACATCCTTAACTGTGAACATTTTTCCCTCACGAATGCTAATGGTGAGGTAAACCCCTTTTTTATCTGGGGTAATCGAAACCTGTGTGGACTCAATGATGAATTCAAGGTAGCCACGGTTAAGATAATAAGAGCGGATTGTTTCTAGGTCAGCGGTCAGCTTTTGTTTTGAGTACAAATTGTCTTTGCTATACCAGGATAACCAGCCACCAGTCCTTAGCTGCATTTCACTTCTCAGAGTGCTTTCGCTAAACGCCTCATTTCCAATAAAGTTAATCTCCTGAATTTTGGCAACAGGGCCTTCATCAATATTGAAATAAACCGCCACCTGATTGCGCTCTAACGGCGTAACGGTTGCAACGATCTCTGCGGCATATAAACCTTTACCAACATAGGCACGTTTTAACTCTTGCTCTGCTTTATCAATTAATGCTTTGTCATAAAAACGAGCTTCTCCAACGCCTACCGCCTTAAGGGACTTACGAATATTTTCCTGGTCAAACTCTTTCATTCCCGTAAATTCAATCCGAGAAATGGTTGGGCGCTCTTCGACAATCACAATTAGTACATTGCCCTGTGCTTGTATCTGGACATCCCTAAAGAAGCCCGTGCTATACAAGGCTTTAATTGCCTCGGCCCCCTTCTCTTCGGTGAAAGTTTCCCCCACCTGAACCGGAAGGTAACTAAATACCGTTCCTGGCTCGACGCGCTGCAATCCCTCCACCCGAATATCCCTCACAATAAAGGATTCAGCTGCGCCAACATTCAAGCTGATACAGGCGGCAAATGCCAACAAAAGCTGAGCAATGAGACGAGGGGATATGCGAAAGAAGGAAGTCAGAAAATTCAAGGCGAAAAATAGCGTTGTAAATCGTTAAACAAGGCCAGCAGGGATAGGGAGATCAACAAAAGAAAGCCCACTTTTTGGAACTGTTCCTGCATTGAAATCGATATTCGCTTACCAGCGACCATCTCCCATGCATCATACAGGAGCTGCCCCCCATCTAACATAGGAAAAGGGAGCAAATTCAACAAG
>CAIVFQ010000088.1 GCA_903905285.1 uncultured Alphaproteobacteria bacterium | reverse complement strand
GTTGATGCCCTCTAACAATTCCATTCTTATAATGCTCTTCGCTCTCACAAAATTTACATTTCGCCATAACTAGGCCCCTTCCTTCTAAAAAACCTCAGGGCATTATATCAAAAACTATCTATGGTTAAAAGTCTCAAAAATGGAAACAAAACTAGCAATTCTTGCGGCATCTGTGTTGATTACCCTAGGGTATGTAAGCAGCGCAAGTGCATCAGAGACTATGTCTTGCACTGCAAAAGCAGGAAAAGCGGGCGGAGAAGCAGCTCAGAAGTGTCTTAAGGTGATGAGTGATCCTAAAAAGCACCCTAACTTCTTGAATGCATATTTTACAAATCATTGCCCCCCAATCAGGCGACGAAGAGGGTCGAATGACTTGCAAGAGCATTGGCAAGGTTCTAAAAAAGGGTTAGACCCGTCATCGCAAATAACGTACCAATTATCTTTCTTAACGATGGCGTCGATGAGAGACTTCCTCACGACACCTAATGAGGTAATTGGTACTTAATCATTCTTTAGATTGATCTAAAATCTTTTTCAAGACTGTATCGATTTTTGCCATTTTGCCAAAGCTGGGGTCAATCTCAAACTTTAGGGTTGGCACACCTCTCAGCTGAAGATGGCTAGAGATTTGCTTGCGCAGATAACCACC
This sequence comes from uncultured Alphaproteobacteria bacterium, assembly GCA_903905285.1. GTDB lineage: Bacteria > Pseudomonadota > Alphaproteobacteria > Paracaedibacterales > CAIULA01 > Finniella. The sequence goes on along the minus strand of CAIVFQ010000088.1, from coordinate 6,885 downwards.
CATTAACTCTAAGAAAGCCTTCGTCTCGTTTTGAAAGTCACCGCCCAAAGGCATCACCCAAACAGTGGCCTGCTTTAAATCAGCAGAAAGGCTGACATCAGTAATGGTAATCAGGGCTGGGGACTTTAAAAGTTTCCCTTTCTCATCAAAACGAACAGGCCAATCGTTCCGCAAAAGAATCTTCGACAAACAAAACCGCACCTCTTGGGCAACCCGCTTCTGACGATGGCTGGGGGCTTTACTCGGAAGGAATAGGTCGAGAGATTTCTTTATCATGAAGCTGGCTTTTAAGGTTTATAATTGACGGCTGATTGATTCAAGCTCGAAACACTCAATCAAATCACCTACCCTCATATCGTTATAATTTTCAAACGCCATACCACATTCGTACGATTCTTTAACTTCTTTAACTTCGTCTTTGAATCGTTTAAGAGTCTTCAGATCGCCTTCATGCATGACCACGTTATCACGCAATAACCTAACCTTTGCGCCACGTTTGACCATTCCTTCGATAACAAAACAACCAGCGACTTTTCCAACCTTGGTAATGCTAAAGACGTTCCGAATTTCAACGTTCCCTAAGAATTTCTCGCGAATAGTCGGCGCTAACATGCCACTCATCAAGCCCTTGAGGTCGTCAAGAGCGTCATAGATGATTGAATAATAACGAATCTCAACCCCTTCTCGGCGCGCCAAGTCACGCGCTTGAGGGTTGGCACGAACGTTAAAGCCAATAATAATCCCACTAGACGCCTTAGCCAGAGTCACATCACTTTCATTAATACCACCCACAGCTCCATGAAGAATACGGGCCGAAACCTCTGATGTTCCTAACTTCGCTAAACTGGTTGTGATGGCCTCTAAAGAACCTTGAACGTCGGTCTTGATCACCAAAGGCAGCTCACGCGTTTCACCAGCGGCAATCTTTAACATCATCTCTTCCATGGTGCTACGGACCATATTGGCCGCAGATGCTTCACGGCGACGATGTTGACGATATTCCGTAATTTCACGGGCTTTGGCTTCCGTGTCAACAACGACAAATTCTTCACCCGCCGCAGGGGCACCGCTTAGGCCCAACACCTCAACCGGCATAGAAGGAGTCGCTGCCTTCAAAGGCTTTCCATGATCACTGACAAGGGCTCGTACACGGCCCCATTCTGTACCGGCCACAAAAATGTCACCCTGTTTTAAGGTTCCTTTTTGCACCAAAACCGTGGCAATACTTCCCCTGCCCTTTTCGATTTTAGATTCAACAACCACACCGTGGGCGGAACGATTGGGGTTTGCCTTAAGGTCTAAGACTTCAGCCTGTAATAAAATGGCTTCTTCCAACTTTTCAAGATTAAGGCCTTGCTTGGCTGAAACTTCGACGCTCATGACATCGCCGCCGAACTCTTCTAAAACAACTTCGTGTTGCAACAAATCGCTGCGAATGCGGTCAGGATTAGCTTCAGGCTTGTCCATTTTGTTAATCGCCACCACAATCGGAACTTTCGCAGCTTTAGCATGGCTGATGGCTTCAATTGTTTGTTCCATAATACCATCATCCGCAGCCACAACCAGCACAACGATATCGGTAACATTGGCACCACGGGCGCGCATTTCACTGAAAGCAGCGTGACCAGGTGTGTCGATAAAGGTGATTTTTTGACCAGACTTTAGGGTAACCTGATACGCACCAATATGTTGCGTAATGCCCCCTGCTTCGCCTTTTGCCACGTCTGTCTTACGTAAAGCATCCAACAGAGATGTTTTACCATGATCAACGTGCCCCATAACTGTAACCACAGGCGCCCGAAACAACATATCTTCCGTTTTGTCTTCGATTCCACCAAGACCTAATTCAATGTCCGAATCAGCAACACGCTTAGGTTTATGACCAAATTCTGCACACAACAGTTCAGCTGTATCACCATCGATGACTTGGTTGATGGTCACCATCATACCCGATTTCATCAATGCCTTGACCACATCAGCCCCTCTAACAGCCATACGGTTCGCCAATTCGCCTACCATAATGGATTCAGGAATGATGACTTCACGAATAACTTTTACGCTTTCGGTGTCTTCCTGTTGCATTTTATATTTTTGCCGCGCCCTCTTCAACGAAGCTAACGACCGCGCCCGTTCTTCCAAATCTCCGGCCAATGCCTTCGTCAGAACAGTACGGTTTAATTTACGAGGAGCTTCAAAGGTTTTACGAGCCGTCGGAGGCCGTTTAACATCTAACCGTGAGATTGCTTTGCGACGATTATCTTCTTCATCCGTATCAACAGTGGGCTGCTTATATTTAGGCGCCTTAATCTCTTCAGCTCTAGCATCGCCATGTTTAATGTTTTCTTGAGACTCTGTTGGCTTTATTTCAGCCTTAACAGGAGGCTTCGCAGGGCCATATCCCGCAGCACGTAACACAATCGGCGTGAAATTTTCAGGCGTCGCTGGCTTTTTCTTAGACAACTGCAGTGTTGATTTTTTAATAAGTGTTTCTGTTTTCTTAATAGGCGTTTGTTGTTCACTTGGCGAAACTGGTGTGAACGATTGCTCCAAAGAAACAACGTCAACAGCAATTTCATGAACGGTCTGGTCACTCAGTTCGGCAACTTCTTCCTCAATAAGGTCCGGCTCGACCTCAAGAAGCTTATCTTCTGGAACCGCATCGTGTTTCATAGCCTCTTGTAAGGCTTTTAGGCGATTTTCCAGTTCACCATGAGTTAGTTTAACAGCTGACTTCGAAACGTCTGCTGCTGGTTGCTTGTATGCAACAGAAGATGGCTTTGCCTCTGAAGTTGGCTCGGCAAAGGGGTTTTCTTCAACTGTTTTTTCTGCCAAAGGCAATCGCTTGCGCCTAACCTCGACCTCTACGGTTTTAGACCGGCCGTGGGAAAAACTCTGTCTAACTTGGTCTTTACCAACAGCCTTCTTTAACTCTAATGTTTTACTACTCAACGTTAGCGTTTTCTTTACCCCATCAGGGTTTGAGGCTGGGTCTTTATTATCCGTTGTTCCGGTCATGCTGTCTCTTTAAAGTTATTGTTGGTCTGCTTCAAACCAATGTGCCCGTGCGGCCATTATTATTTCATTTGCTTGATCTATGGACAAATTATCCTTGCCCACAATATCCATTAATTCATCGCCCGAAAGCTCAGCCACATCATCAAGCGTTTTAATCTTAGCCTCGGCCAGGGCGACCAATGATACAGGCGTCAGGTTGTTTAATTGGAAGACGGCTTCTTCCACACCCAATTCTTGACAACGTGCGATCAAGTTCTCGTCCCGTTTTTCCAAGAATAAAGAGGCCCGATTTTTTAATTCTTGGGCGATTTCTTCATCAAACCCTTCGATATTAGAAAACTCTGATAAACCAACTTGGGTGATTTCCTCAATGCTAGAAAAGCCCTCGGCTATTAATAACTGGGCAATCATTTCATCAATGTCTAACGCCTCTATAAACAGGTGTGACCGGTTGGCTGTCTCTTCGGCCCGACGGCTGGCTTCCTTCTCTTCAGTCATCATGTCAATGTTCCACCCCGTCAACTGTGACGCTAGTCTGACGTTTTGACCACGCCGACCGATTGCCAGGCTAAGCTGATCTTCAGCAACCACCACATCAACACGCTGGGCTTCTTCGTCGATAACCACCTTCATGACTTCGGCAGGGGCTAAGGCATTAACCACGAACGTCGCTGGGTTTGACGACCAAGGAATAATATCAACTTTTTCACCCTGCAACTCATTCACAACGGCCTGAACACGGCTGCCACGCATACCGACGCAAGCACCCACAGGATCGATGCTAGGATCAGAGGTATAGACGGCAATCTTAGCGCGACTTCCCGGATCACGAGCCACGGATTTAATCTCTATGACGCTGTCGTAAATTTCAGGAACTTCTTGTTCGAACAGTTTTGCCATAAACTGGGGATGTGTTCGCGATAGAATAATCAAGTGGCTCCTGGCCTCTGGGTTAATCTCGGCGACAAAAACTCTGATGCGATCGCCCACTCGAAATGTTTCGCGGGGAATAATATCTTCCCGCCTCAACACCCCTTCGGCACGACCCAAATCCAAGATAACGTTGCCAAACTCCACCCGTTTAACCAGTCCGCTGATAATTTCCCCAACGCGGTCTTTAAATTCGGCGTACTGACGTGTGCGTTCAGCATCGCGCACCTTTTGCACGATAACCTGGCGTGCCATTTGCGCAGCAACTCGGCCAAATTCAACAGGAGGCAACGTTTCAGTTAGTTCATCACCAACCGCAGCTGTCTCGTCTAATTTTTTAGCTTCTTCTAAGGTTATTTGTTTAAGGTCATCTTCTATGAGATCAACAACAGTGCGCACACGATAAACTGTTACATCGCCCACGGTGCGGTCAATTTCAACCCTGATATCATGTTCAAAACCATATTTTGATTTCGCAGCTTTTTGAATAGCCTGTTCCATCGCCTCTAGCACTTCGTCGCGTTCAATGCCTTTTTCACGGGCAACAATTTCTGCAACCTGCAACAATTCGTGACGTGGCTGGGCAATTACAACTTGTTCAAGGGATTTAATTTTTCTACTAACCAAGGCGTTTATCCTTTTAACTTTTTTTCAAAATATAAATTGACTGACCGTCTAAATGGTCGACTTCAAATTGGCTGACCGGATATTAACGTACTCAATCTCTACCAAAGCTTCTTCTGTAGCCGATGGGGCGTCTAGTTTTATTGTTATAGCGGTTTCCGCCGCAGATTCCAACTTTCCTGAGAAGTTTTTACGATTATTAAGAGCCTGGGCTGTTTTTATTGTCACATCGCTTCCCACAAACTTTTTATAATCGGCAATTTTTACCAAAGGACGATCTAATCCTGGAGACGATATCTCTAAGACATAAGCGCTGTTCATGAGATTTTCAACATCCAACAAAGCAGAAGTTGTGTAACTTGCTATTGCACAGTCATCCACAATAAGCGCTTCGCCATCAAGCCTTTCAATCATAATTTGTAAAGTGGGCCTTATCTCACCCGAAATCTTCACGCGCACAATGCCATACCCCTTATGGGACAAAGGGTCAGTCAATAAGTCTTCAATTTTTTGGATATTCGCCACAGAAACTTTTATTTAAATGAATAATCAATCTAATACTCAGGAATGTAGGGTCTCACCTTTCAAAATTCAAGTCTTTTCGCTTTTGTCGTTAGAATATAAACTGAAATGGGCTCCACAAACCTAGGCGACCTCTTGTTTCTCCGCCGTCACGTGACCAACCTGCTTTTCAAAACTATGGTCAACCTTGCGTGCCAAGCAAACACCTATCAACCCTAACACCCCTCCAAAGGCAACATACAAACCTGCCGACCGATAATCATGCGTCCACCCAACAAGGGCAGTACAAATCAAAGGACCAGTGCCACCGAAAACGGCTGCCCCCAAATTGTACCCAACACCCAAAGCACTATGACGGCCAACGATTGGAAACAAACCCGCCTTAAACAACAAAGAAGGTCCCGTAAACAGTGTATTAAGAATCGACAAAATAACTTGGGCACAAACAGCCGCCACCAAGGTCTTCGACGTCAACAAGCCAAATAAAGGATACGATAAGACAGTCATGCCAGAAGCGCCGATAATCATCATTCTTTTGGCGCCGAAACGATCGCCTAAGCCCCCCATAATTGGCAAACAAACCAAATAAATTATCATAGCCAGGCTGTAAAATAGCATAATTTGGGAATGAGGAAGCCCTAAATCCCGGGACAAAACGGAACCCAAGTAAGTCGTTGTTGCATAAAAATGGATGAACGATGCACCCCCAACACAAATAACACACATGAAGTTCAAAGGATATTTTTTCAAGACCGTCAAAAGGGGACTTGTGATAGTCAGTTTTTTATCGAGAACTTTTTGAAAATCAGGCGTTTCTTGTAATTTATAAAAACGGTAAAACCCTATCAAACCAATAACACCGCCAATAAGAAAGGGGAAACGCCACCCCCAGGTGGGATCGAAATATTTTGTAAACAAATACCCCATCAACGTTCCGATTAAGCTCCCCAAGAACCCCGATGAAATCAGAATAGCCCCCCAAAAACCAGGACTGTTTTTCTTGGTATGCTCAACCACGAATACAGAGGCACCAGAATATTCGCCACCAACACACAAACCCTGCAACAGCAAACAAAAAACCAAAACGATAGGGGCCGTCACGCCAATCTGCTGATAAGTGGGCAACGAACCAATAACCAATGTTGGTATAACAATCAGAAATAATGATGTTTTTAAGGCGTACTTGCGGCCGTATTTATCACCAACATGGCCAAAAACAATTCCCCCCAAAGGTCGCATAGCCATACCCAAAGCAAAAGCCATAAAACTCATCAATAAAGATAGACCAGGCTTATCTGAAGGAAAAAACAACGGCGCAAGCAACGTTGCAAAAAAACTGTACAAGGTGACGTCATAACATTCTAGGCAATTGCCTAATGTTGCAAAGACAACCTGCTTGTCAACTCGAAGACGTCCCAATAACATGCTCTTTTTTCCCATTCTAATGGTCAATGTCTTGCTGAGGGCTCTCCAGCAATGCAATAAAAGCATTACCGTATATATTTTTGCGCAACACAAATTTATAAGCTGGTATGACACACCCCAGGAACTTTGTACACAACTTTTAAAAGAAAAAAATAAAAACCCGCATTCCAAGGCAACCCCATTAAAGAGGCAAAGATGATTTAGTGGATTGATAAAGGTTGAAGTTTCTTCCGGACATACTTGTCCGTTTATAAGGGACCCTCCTCGACCCCCCAATCGCAGCGCCTCCCCACCGCAACTCCGCAACATGACTCTCCCTTTGCCTCAAAATCTTGCGATTTTGGGCACATCTTCGCACCGGGTTCCACC
>CAIVFQ010000087.1 GCA_903905285.1 uncultured Alphaproteobacteria bacterium | reverse complement strand
CTGATAGGAAATTTCGAATTATCCAACCCAGACATGTGTAAAACCTAAGCACTTAAGCCGCAACTATTCCGACGAATGAGAATGACAAAATGAACACGATACCAGCCCTAGAAAATGACCTCGCTATAAAGCAAGTTGCTGATACAGATAAGATGGGATCTATGCAGTCTGCCAAAAAACCTAAACCTGAAGTTCCTCCTGTATTAAAGCTGTTATGCCAAAAATTTCCAAAGGCTTTTGATCTCAAAGTACGAAAACCTATAATGGTCCCAGAAAATTGGACACGAAATAGGGTTTAAATGAGATATAATTTCCGTCAACGTAAAGGAACGGAAAATGTCAAAAAAGGCAAAACAATACTCACCACAAGAAAAAGCAAAAGTAGCGATGGAAGCGATCAAAGGTGATTTAACCATGGCGCAAATCAGTAGCCAGTATGGTGTTCATGCAACCCAAATTAATCGCTGGAAACGAGGAGCAGTTGAGGCAATGGTTTTAGGGTTTTCGACCAGACCCAAAGCTGAGGATACCAGTAAAATCGAGCTGGTAAACCAACTTTACCAACAAATTGGCCAACTCACCGTCGAGCGAGATTGGCTCAAAAAAAAATCTGCAACCTTTGTCTTTGGCAGTTAAGAAAGGGTTGATTAATATGGATAACCAACAATTAAGCATAAAGCAGCAATGCGAGCTGTTAGGTCTAAATAGATCTAGCTATTACGCCAGTCCTGCAGGAATAACAACAGATGAACAAAATATTTTGAATCGCATGGATGAAATCTTCACCGAACATCCCTATTACGGCAATCGCCGAATGATGTACGTTTTACGGGGAGAAGGTTTTATGGTAGGACGTAAGAAAGTCAGGCGTTATTACCAACTTTTGGGCATTGAAGCAATTTATCCTAAGATGAATTTAAGTAAACGCAACCAAGCTCATAAGGTTTATCCATATTTACTGAGAGGATTGGAAATTGCTAAAGCGAATCAGGTGTGGAGCATGGATATCACTTACATCCGCTTAAAACAAGGATTTGTTTACTTGTGTGCGATTATAGACTGGTACAGTCGTTATGTTATAAGCTGGCGTTTGTCGATAACTTTGCAGTCAGATTTTTGCATAGAGGCATTGCAGGCAGGCATTTGTGCATATGGTAAACCAGAAATATTTAATACCGATCAAGGCGTGCAATTCACGAGCAATAATTTCATAGAAGTACTACAAGGGCATGGTATAGCAATCAGTATGGATGGCAAGGGTAGAGCCTTGGACAATGTTTTTATTGAGCGTTTTTGGAGGTCGCTAAAACAAGAAAAGATTTATCGAATTGATTTAATCAGCGTAAAAGAAGCAAAGGATGCCATATCAGAATATATGGAATTTTATAACAATCACAGGCTGCACCAGTCATTGGGGTACGATACTCCAAAGTCAGTGCATTTTGCAGAAGAAAAAAAGAAAAATGAAGTTATAGAAATACCTATGGATATGATGGATAAGTCTTGTGACTTACCCACATACCCACAGGCACAACCACTACAACAAAATTATATTTAAAGGATTTTAACCAGGAAAATTATATCTCAAATTAGGTCAAAAAACTGTCTTGCAAAAAGGGACCACCATACATGTTATGATGGAAGGCATGAAGACAATAAACTTTAATATGCCAGAGCAACTTCACGATCGGTTAGTGCTTTTTGTTGAAAGTGAGCACCAAAGGTTTGACGGAAAATATTCTAGAGAACTGATTATGGATTGCTTGTTGTACAAAGCCGTCTCAGTGATGGCGAAAAACACGGACGGCTTCCCGCCAGGGTCACCAGATGATTTGCTCCAGTAGTTCAAAATTGTTAGACTACACTTACGTATCTTAAAAGATAAGCCAATGGAAAAAATTAATCCCAGAGTTGACATAGCCTTTAAAAAAATATTTGGTGTTGAAGAAAACAAAGACTTGCTGATATCACTGATTAACTCAATCGTTTGCG
>CAIVFQ010000086.1 GCA_903905285.1 uncultured Alphaproteobacteria bacterium | reverse complement strand
GATCTTGGGCTTATAGCCCGTTTTAATGGCCATTTCCAAAGCCTGAAGACAGTTTTCCGTATCCAATAAATTGCTTAAATGCCATCCCATCACACACCGGCTGATAACATCAATCAAAGCCGTCAAATACACAAAACCCTTCCCCGTCATCACAAGGATCCGCAAATCCCCCACCGTCATCACGAGGAGCAAGGCGACGTGGTGATCTCCTGTTATTGGGCATACACTCGGGAGATTGCCACACCCCCTTCAGAGGTTCGCAATGACAATACCAAGTTAAGCAGATCTTAACATTTTTTTGACAGAATAAAAAACACGCAGCTTTTTGATTTAATTCAAAAGGTTGGTAATCGTCCTTAATTTTTTAAACTTTAGATAAAGGAAAATTGATATGTCTTTAAAGAAAACGGTCCTGAACGGCCTTACCATTTTGTCATTAACGCTTTTGGCCAGTACAGCCGGTTGGTCTTCTGGGCAGCCGCAGGTTGTTGAAGAAAACGGCGCCTCCGCGAGCAAGGCAAAGCTTACGACGACAATGGAACAACAGCGTGAGAAACTGCGCGCAGAGAAGGAGATGCAAGCGGGTACGGATCTTCTAAGCACAGGATCTAAAGCAGCAGCAGCGACAGCTAAAAAGAAAAAAGCAGCAGCGCCAGCTAAAGAGAAAAAAGAAGAAGCAGAAGTAGAACCAAAGAAACAAGTCCGGGAAAAGCTAGTACAAACACGAAGCATAGTCGCCGTCATGGATAGAATAGCTGAGGCATCAGGCAGAGATCATCAAGTTTTAGCAAGCCTAACCGCCTGCGGCTATGCACCCTCACGAGATGAGCTTGTGGCACAAGCTGTTGGTATGTTACAAGAACGGCCAGTATCATTCCAATCGATAGTAACACAATTGACGGGCATCCTATGTGATAAGGACAACCTTCGCAAAAGCTTTGAAATGATGTCAAAAGAAAACACTATGAGGAGCATGCAGTTCCTTATTGGCCAAGAAGTAGAAAAGGCGGCAGAGCAAAATCGTCAGCTTTCTTACGCTTGTATGGGAGCAATAGGAGCAGGAAGAGCTAATTTTCAAAACGCGTTCGCTCTTTTACAAACTCAACACCCAGAGTTTTTACAGCAAAGATTAGTGGATCTTGAAGCACAGATGAAAGACATGTCAGAACTAGACAAAGCCCAAGCAGCCGCCGAGATGCAGGATATTAATGGTAGACTTGAATATATTGAGAAAAATCAAGCAGAAGTTGACGAAAGACTTAAACCATTAAACGTAAGTGTTGCAATGGCAGCAGCTGCTCTTTACAAAAATGTCCGTCAGGTTCGTATGCACAAGGATATGTTAGAAGAAATTGGAATCGTCCCGGATTATGAACAAAACAGCATCCTAATCGGTGGAAGACGGTGTCAAATCCTCGAAGGAGAAAGGGGTATGGTCATAATTCTCGATGGAAAAGAGATATTTAAGGGAGAAATATTTCCTCAAGAACGCAGACAACACGGTTATGTAAGAATAGAAAAAGAAATGGAACGTCAGCAAGCTCCATTTGGATCTTACTCACAGTACCAGGGTGACACCATGGGTCGTTTTTGTGACCTTGGGTTAAGGACGACGGCAGAGCCAGTGGAACAAATGCCCTCAAGAACAGAGGATCTTCCAGAACGCCCCATAACAAGGAATTCAAGAGATCCGGTTGGAGAAACTAAAGAGGCTCTTCCAATAGCCCCCAAGCCAGAGGACGCAGGAAGTAGGTTGACAGCGGCAATAGTAACTCCTGCTGCTGCCACAACAGACGGCGGTAAATAAAAGAAGACCAGCCTTTTCGTTATGACGAAGGAGTGTTAATCCTTTCCTTCGGTCATTTCTGCTTCCCTTTGTCATTCCCGTGAAAACGGGAATCCAGTTGTATTTCTCTGGACCCCCGCCTGCGCGGGGGTGACAGGAAGGATGCGGGGGGTGACAGGAAGGATGCGGGGTGACAGGAAGTGGTATAAACACGGGCGCTTAAGAATTCGCCAATGACACAACACCCCAAAATTAAACAGATCTTAACAATTTTTTGACAGAATCAACTATGTCTTTAATTTTTTAACCTTATCGCGAAAGGAAAATGACCGATGTCTTTTAAAAAAATGGCCCTGAACGGCCTTGCAATATTATCCCTAACCCTTATGGCCAGTTCAACCGGTTGGTCTACGACCGGCAGCGGTAATGATTTTGAGGACAAAATGGGTAAGGAATTTACGCAGACAGCAGTGATCGTAATGCAAGCATTACCAGGAACCCTTAACGAAACACTGGAAAAATCAGGGGACGATCTTTCAGTTTGTATGAGCGTGGCAAACCTTGGTTTTATGACACATGAAAAAGTGCTTGAACTTGCTGAGAGTGTGTTTGCAGAGAAGCCATCACCATCATCTGAGAGACAGGCACTATTAGCCGCAATCTATTGCCTGACCAATGACAAATACAGAGCGAAGCACGGTTTCCCATCCCAAAAAGAGTCCAGTGAGGCACAAGCGATTCTTGTTACGAACAGTCTTCTGGAAGTGAAAGTCCTTAACAAGCAGCTTTCTTACGCAGCCCAGGGTATTGAGGGACCAATAGAGGCGGGGAAATAATAGAGGATTGGCAATGACAACCAAAACCGTCATCACGAGGAGCCGCAAATCCCTCACTGTCATCACGAGGAGCAAGGCGACGTGGTGATCTCCCGAAAGTGTGCCCAAATGGGTGGAGATTGCCACAGTCACTTCGTTCCTTCGCAATGACAAAGGGAGCTTGGGCAGTTCGCAATGACGCGGGCTTTAAGAATTCATAATGACGGGGGAAGGATCAGCCGTCTCATCGGGGCACAAGGCATAGCCAATATGGCGAATGGTTTGTAAGGTGCGCGGCTGACGTGGGTCATCCCCAATTTTTTTACGCAACCGGGTGATTTGAACATCGACAGTACGCTCGCTTACGCGGTGCCCCATCCGCTGGGCCAGCTCTTCCCGTGAAAAAGGCTGGCGGGGGTTTTGGGCCAGCGTCTTTAAAAGAATAAGCTCTGTCGATGTTAAATGAATAGTTTCTTGATTGTGCCGCAATTGGCCCGTCTGAAGGTAAAATCGATAATCCCCAAATGAGACAAATTGTACCGCCGGCTTGTCTTGTTTGCGCCGCAACAAAACCTTAATACGCGCCAGCAATTCTGCAGGTTCGAACGGCTTGGTTAAATAATCATCAGCCCCTGAATCAAACCCAGACAGTTTATCATGCAGCTGGTCGCGGGCGGTTAAAAGCAAAATGGGGACATCATCGTTTTTACGCAAACTTTGGGTCAGCTCCAGACCTGATTCGCCCGGCATCATGATATCAACAATCAGGGCATCAAAAGATTGACTGGCCAAATAAGACCGGGCCTCTGCAGCGTTCGATGCAGCTTGTACCCGTAAATCGTGCGAGGTTAAAAATTGCACCAAAAGAGAACGCAACCGTTGGTCATCATCCACAACCAATAAGTTCGGCAGATTTTTTGTTGTCTCAAACACCTAAATCCTCCCAGAAAATAGCAGCCGCGTTGATGCCGTATAATTCCTCTAACGTCACAAACCCCGTTGGCGAGGTGACATTAACCTCTGTTAAGCAATTTCCAATCACATCCAACCCCACCAAATACAATCCCCATTGTTTTAAAAATGGTGCCAAGGCTTCGCAAATTTCATAATCACGGGTGGTTAATTCGGTGCGAAGGGCTGTGCCCCCTACCCTTAGATTGCTGCGGATTTGGTTGTCTTGTGGTTGTCTTAAAAACGCCCCCACAGGATGGCCGTTTATCAACACAATTCTTTTATCGCCTTGCTTAACCTCAGGCAAATACTTTTGTACCATAAACCCCTCTGGGTAAATGTCTGCATAAAGCTCTAAGACTGCCTGATTGTTAGGATCTTGATCATGAAGGGTTAGAATCCCTTTACCACCATATTCATAGAGCGGTTTTAAAATAACCTGTTTATAAAGATTGATAAAGTCTATCGCCTGCTGACAATCAGTCGTCACCAAGGTCGGGGGAATGAAATCAGGAAAGCCTAACGTAAACAGCTTTTCACTGACGATTCTAAGGCCTTTCGGATTATTAAGGGCCCGAACAGCAGTCGGCAGATGATCTAATAACAATGTGTTGCTAAGGTACGTTTTATCAAAAGGCGGGTTTTGCCGAATCAAAACAAAATCAACTGATGCTAAATTTAACGTTTCTGTTTCACCTTGAATAAGATGGCCCTGGTTATCAAACTGAAGGGAACAACCTTTTGTGGACAAACTCCCCTGATTATACGCTAACTGATTGGGCGTATAGGCGAACAGCTTGGCACCTCTTTTTTGGGCCTCCTGGCTTATTCTTAAGGTCGTATCGCTTTTAAGATTCAGGCTGTTTAAAGGGTCAACCTGAAGGGCAATCATCGTGTTCATTTTTTTATCTGATGACATCTTTTATTTATTTTGAGATTCTATACCACTTTCAAACCCAAAGTGTGATAAAAAAACTATGGCTATTTTTTTTAATTACGATTAGGTTTCTCTTATTGTAAAATGCCCCAGTGTGAAAACCATCATGTCTTCCAACAAACCGCCACGCACATCTTTAAGTACAGATACTTGGGAAAAACTTCGGTCTTTAAAAGAACCGATGCCTTCCGCAGATCACCCTACTCAACCTTCTTCAACCGCGCCAGAACATAAGAAAGCCGTAGAACGCAACGCAGACGCTTTAGAAGAAGCAAAACTCGATTCCCCGGAAAACTTAAAAAAAACGTGGCAAGAGCGACGCAAAGAATATGAAACCATTATCTATTGGTTATGCAAAACATTTCCCGATACCTTTAATTTTAAACAGCCAAAGCCTTTAAAATTAAATATCACCCATGATATTTATGCCCACCTGCCCGATGATGGATCCATATCAAAGGTTAAATTAAGGTCAGCCATAAAATACTACACCCATTCAACGTTCTATCTAAAGGCCTTGGTCGACGCCAGCGATCGCGTTGACTTGCAAGGGGTCGCTACAGAATCTGTTGATCCTTCGCACAAAGATTTCACACAAACGATTTTAACCCAACGTTTTGAAAAGAAAAAAGTCTTCAAGGAAAAAAGACCTTTTAAACGTCCTGTTAAAAACATAGCCGCACATGACTAAGGTTACCCAGCGTCAGCCAGAAAATCTTCCACGGTCTCGTATAGAGCAGCACCGGCCTTTTTCATATCTTGAATTGCTTCTTGGGTGCTTTCTGGTTTAACGCCGCGACTAAGACTGGTGATTAGCGAGGTTTTATAGTTCCTTTTTAAGGCATCTATAACCGTCGCTTTCACGCAATAATCTGTGGCAATTCCGTAAATGACAACTTTTTCTACGCCAATCTGCTTTAGCATTTCATTAAGAGGCGTTTCATTGCCACCATCGTCTTGAAATCCGGAATAACTGTCGTAATCTGCATGCATACCTTTTTGGACAACCACTTCAATAAGTTTTTCCAAACCTTGTGTCGGCAATAAAATATCTGCACCCTCTGTACCTTGAACGCAATGAGGCGGCCAGAGAGTTTGTAATCTTTCAAACTGTTGTTGAGAGGCATCAGAAACAGGGGATTCCTTATCTTGTATAGGAACCTCATCAAGGACATTTTTGCCTTTATGACTGGTATAAAAAGATATATGACCTTTAGGGTGCCAATCTTGTGTGGCAAAAATTCTAAACCCCTGGCCCTTAAATTTTCTAGTGGCTGAATCAACCCCTTCGATATAATCCTTTCCACTGTTAGGCACAGGAAGAGGCCCGCCTAACGTAAAGTCAGCTTGAAGATCAACCACAATCACAGCCGTACGAGTGGATGATTCAAAATCTTTTTCTTCAGAAGAAAATCCAGATGACAAGAAAATCCCCCCCACCATAAACAAATAAAATCCGGTTTTTAGTGTTAACATTTATCAAACCTCGTGTCACTGTTGGCTTGATAAATAAGTAGGTTTTAAAAGTTAAAATTAGATTAATGGACGGAAAATTATATCGTTAAATTCGATCAGCATTATGAATGATCGCCAGGGAACGAAGCACGGTTTTAATATGAATCAAATGTTCCAAATCTTTGACCTCAACATCAACAATCAGATCCCAAAAATCGACCGTTCTGTTGATGACTTTCAAATTAACAATGTTACCTTGATGTTTGGTTATAGCCGTAGACATAGCCGCTAAACTGCCAGCTTTGTTGATAAAAGTTACCTTTAAACGACCAACATGGCGGGCACTTTTATTGCGATCATCGTGCCATGACAAATCAAGCAACCGATCAGGGTCAATACTGTGCAAACTTTCGCAGTCAAAGGTATGAATGGTAACGCCCCTGCCCGTTACAACAATCCCGCGTATTTTATCGCCCGGCAAAGGGTGGCAACAACCAGCAAAATGCATAGCCATGCCCGGAATTAATCCTTCAATGCTTAAGCTTGGGTGGTTACCCTCGGTCTTGGGCGCGATTTTAGGCAGTTCGGTTTCAGCTATGCTGGCTTTAGGGTCTTTCTTTTGGCGGTTCGGATAGGCAACAGCAATTACTTCTCGTGTGCTTTGAATCCCCTCGCCAATGGCCGCCAACAAATCATCCGTAAGGGCATACTGAAAATAACTGGCGGCTAAACCGATGGCCTTTTCTGAATAAGACACGCCTTCTTTCATGCAAGCCTTTTGCAACAGTGATTTTCCCAATTCTTTAAATTGGTCACGTTGTTGGCTTCTAATGAATCGACGGATGCGGGCTCTGGCTTTACCCGTAACCACAAATCGTTCCCATGTAGGCGAGGGACATTGATGTTGATAGGTTGAAATTTCAACCTGATCCCCATTATTCAGCACAGTCCGCAGCGGCATCTGGCGGCCATTAATTTTGGCCCCAACGGTACGGTCACCAACTTCCGAATGAATCGCGTAGGCAAAATCGATGGGAGTCGCCCCCTTTGGCAAAGAAATCAGTTCGCCTTTTGGGGTGAAGCAAAAAACCTGATCCTGAAACATCTCTAGCTTGGTATGTTCTAAAAATTCTTCAGGACTTGAAGCCTGTTCTAAAATTTCCAACAGGCTGCGCAGCCACGCGTATTGTTTACCATCATGAATGCGCACACCCCTTTTATATTGCCAATGGGCAGCAACCCCCAATTCGGAAATTTGATTCATATCTTTGGTGCGAATTTGGGCTTCAATACGCTGGTTTAAAGGGCCAATAACCCCTGTATGCAATGATTGATAATTATTCGGTTTAGGCGTGCTGATATAATCTTTAAAACGGCCAGGAACAACCAAGTAATGACTGTGGATAATGCCTAACACTTGGTAGCACTCAGGAACCTCCTCCACAACAATTCTAAAGGCCATGATGTCGGAAAGCTGTTCAAACGTGATGCTTTTTTGCTGCATCTTTCGCCATATGGAATAAGGCGTTTTTAAGCGACCATTAACGGTACCTTTGATACCAACCTCACCCAGAACCCGTCTTAAATCTTCAAGAATAAATCCAATCGCATCTTCAGAAGCCTCACGCAGGAAATTAAGACGCGTTTTAATCGACTGATGCATTTCAGCATTGAGGGTGGCAAAGGCCAAATCCTCAAGCTCGTCTTTCAATGAATGCATACCCATACGTTCTGCCAACGGCGCATAAATTTCCATTGTTTCACGGGCAATGCGGCGGCACTTAGAATCGTCATTAATATGGTGCAAAGTGCGCATGTTATGAACACGATCAGCCAGTTTTAACAACAAAACCCGTATATCACTCGACATGGCTAAGACAAGCTTTTGGAAATTTTCAGCCTGTTTGGTGGCCTCGGATTGCAACTCTAACCGTGATAGTTTCGTGACCCCATCAACCAAACGGGCAATTTCTGGCCCAAACTGAATTTTGATTTCTTCTAGGGTAGCCAACGTATCTTCGACCGTATCGTGAAGCAACGCCGTTATAATTGAAAAACAATCCAGCTTCAAATCAAGCAGAATGCTGGCAACCTCTAAAGGGTGGGAAAAATAAGGCTCGCCTGAGGCACGAACCTGATCACCATGGGCTTTTTGAGAAAAACGGTAGGCACGGGCAAGCAACTCCTCGTCAGCAGTTGGGTCGTAAGATTTTAATCGGAGGAGAAGATCAGATTCTTGTAACAATAGAGTCCGTATTTTTACAATGGGGATTCTGTAAGAGTAGCAAGAAGATGTTCGTGTATACAACAAGGTTAATGAACGAAAAAATTCTAATGCGTGTTTCTCTCTCCCTCAAGCTCGCCATTGCGTTTAACTTTTAGAAAACCAATACCCCATGTTCTTGGTAAAATTCCCCCAAAACAGCCTTATATTTTTCTAAAACGTCTTCCTCTAAGATTAAATCGCCCTTACCTTTTTCATAAGTAAGTCCGATAGCAAGTTTATTTCCTAAGGGGTAAACAGAAAAACGACCATAGTTCCCCTGGCCAAACATGAAAGAATTAATGTCGGGTTGAGGTTTTAGGTAAAGCAACTGGCCTTTGATAGGAACTATTTTGTCGTCTCTAAAAAGTTTCCCCGCCCCAAGACCTAAACAGTTAAAAACAATTCCTTCTGTTAAAGCTGTGACGTTTTCAAGAGAATCAAATCTTCTTTGAATAACTTTTACATTTGATCTTTTACGAAGGGCATCCAGCACATCACTTAAAAACAACTCCCCATTTATAGAAATAGTTCTAAATTTAAGGACTTCTGTCACTGTGGCGCTGCATTCAAACTTAAACTTAACACGATGAGGGTTCATATCATCACGAATACGTGGAGGTAAAAAAGATTGTGCAAAAGGGTTATATTCGCCAAAACAGTAAGCATCCCTAAAACAGATGCCAGAATAAATCTGCCTTCTAATACATTGGGTATAATAACGCCAAGATTCTTCTTGCATGTCACGATGTAGTTTTTGATCAGTAATATCAACACCGAATGGCATCCAATAGAGCTACTGCGTAAGTCGAGGTAGTTTGTTGCAAGAGAGTGACATGATCCCCAT
>CAIVFQ010000085.1 GCA_903905285.1 uncultured Alphaproteobacteria bacterium | reverse complement strand
GGATTGAAAGAGTTTGCCATTACACTGCCTCAGTTTCTGATTTTTTCTTGGTTTTCTTAGGTTTTTCAGCTTTAGATGGCTTTTCGTCTTCATCCTCTTCAGCGTATTGGGGTAAAATGCCCTTTAGTTTTTTCTGAAGTTCTTTGAAGGTTATGTCGGTTTTTTTAACGGCCGCCTTTGACATGATAAAATCAACGACTTTGTCTTCTATGGCAGGGCCTGTCAATTGCTCAATCATTTCCGGATGAGAACGATAGAAGCTAACAACTTCTTTTTCTTGTCCTGGATAACGCATAGCTTCTTGAATCATCAAGTCGCGAACCATTTCAGGCGATAGAGTAATACCATTTTTCTTGGCAACTTCGGCAACAACCAGGCCTAAACGAACCCGTCGTTCAGAAATTTGCTGGTATTCTTCTTTATACTCGACTAAGGGTTTGTTTTCTTCTTCAGGGCTCAATTCGCCATTTGCTTTGGCATCAGCCATTTCTTGCTCTAGGCGTTGCCATATAGCGTCGAATTCATTTTTGACCATTAAGGATGGCAAGTCGAAATCATACTCAGCAGCCAAAGCATCTAACAGATGGCGCTTGGAATATAATCTTGCCAATCTGTCATAGTCATTTTTTAAAGTTGAGCTGATTTTTTCGCGCAAATCTTCTAAGTCTTTGCACCCAAACTCTTTTGCAAAAGCGTCATTTATTTCCACGGCTTGATCTGACTGTGTCTTATCAGTTTCTTTAGACTGTCTATATCCTTCAGCCAATCGTTCCAAAGATTCATTGATTGCTTCCGGCGTTGCCTTGACATCAAAGGTTTCTAATTTAATTTTCGAAAACTCTTTTAATTCGAAAGAAGGCAGCGTCTCAAAGGAAATAGAAAACGAAAAATCTTGATCATTATCTAAAGAACCAAAATCATAAACAGGTTGCCCTGCGACACGTACATTATTTTCTTTGTAGATTTGCTGCGTTCCCGTTTGAACAAATTGCTCTCTGATTGCTTGTAGGGCATGTTCTTCATATCGTTGACGAACGATATTTAAAGGGGCCTTGCCGGGACGAAAACCATCTAAGCGAACTGATTTGGCTTTGTCTTGCAACCAGGTCACAACCTTTTCTTCGATACTTTTGAAAGGAACCGTGACTTTGAATTCTTGTTTTAATCCATTAGTGGCCGTGTTTTGAATATGCATGCTGCTTAATACCTTGAGAGAGTGCCTACTTTGTTTGGTGCGGGCGGAGGGACTTGAACCCCCATAACTTGCGTTGCCAGATCCTAAGTCTGGTGTGTCTACCAATTCCACCACGCCCGCGTTAGGTCATTTATAAAACAACCTTATTCAGGAATAACAAATCTACCGACTTTGATCAACCCTGTACTTTTGCATGAGTGACTTTTTAGTCAGCCTGGCGAAAGGGGATTCTTTAAAAATAAAAACTTTTATTGAAAGTCAAGAAATACCTGTTTTAAAGTCAAGCTCGTTAATTGTGTTTTTCTTATTTTCGTGAAATCTTTTGTGTTAAAATCCCTTTTATTTTTGTGTATTACTTTTTCGGGTGCCTTGGGTAACGTTATTCCCCATCGGGCTGAATATAGTATTAACCTTAGTGATCCGCAAAAAAGTCCCGTGAAAGATGTGACAGGAACGCTGACGATTGAGGTTCGCGATACGGGCGAGGGGTGGACATTCGAACAACGATGTCTGGTGTATGTAAAAACCTTTGCGGGTAACACCGATACATTTCGTACTACTATCGCCTCTTGGGAATCAAAAGATGGAAAATATTACACCTTTACGGTGACATCGTCTTGTAATGAGCAAATCGTTGATTGTGCGCACGGACACGCGACAGCTGATGCGCAGGCCCCCGGTGCCGCGGTTTATCAGCAGCCAGAATCTCGCCTGATTAGTCTTCCGCCTGGGACTTTATTCCCATTGCAGTACCTTCATAAAATTCTTAGGACCGTCACCAGCGGGGCGATTAATCTTTCAAATCAGACTTTTTTTGATGGAACCAACGATAATCAGGAAGCGGTTGAGGTTAATTTAACCATTACACCGTTAAAGCCCGATCTTATATTGAATGATAAACATCTGATTGATACGGACAAGGCCTGGTCTTTGCAAATGGCTTTTTTCCAACCAGGCAGTAATGAAATTGACCCTGATTACGAACTGACTCAAACGATTTTGAAGTCAGGCATTATTTTGTCAATGAAGATGTCGATGGCGTACGGTGAAGAAACCTTTAAAACAAAGGTTAGCCTGAAAGACGTTACAGTTTATTCTCCTTAATTAAACCGTGTGTAAAGTAACCCCCGCATGAAGGCGGGGGCTAAATTATTAAATCTTAAAAAGGTTTAAGGGCGTCCTTTAGAGTCTTTAGAATCCCTAGAGTCTTTAGAATCCCTAGAGTCTTTAGAATCCCTAGAGTCTTTTCCAGAGCCCTGAGGTATAAAAAGATCTGAGAGGGGACGCGTGGTTGCTGTTTTAAGGGGGAATACATATTCAGGTTCCGGCTTAAAACTTAGGGGGGCTTGAAAACGAACTGTCTTATGAAGCTGTTCAAGATCCGAAAATGTCAATGATGTCCCCGCCTGTTCATTGAGCTCTCTTAAAATCTCAGGCCTCCAGGTGTTGTGTATCTCTATTTCCCTCTTTATAGCGCTATCTCTCCAAGGAGAATCCTGGTACTGTTTAGAAATATACTCTTCATAATTATCGTTCTTATAGCTATCAATAACAGCGGGCGCATATTCTTGCAGAGCTGTGAAATAGGGTTTTTTGCTGGTGGGAGCGTTTTCTTTACCCTTTTTTAGAGTATCAAGAATTTCTGGTTTATGGATATTGGTGTAAAGCATCCCAGCGTCATCAAGTGCAAGAGTTGTAGAAACAGCACAAGCATAAATCTGTATTAAACGATCAACGTCAGCTTTTTCGGCAGGTTGGTCAACCAAACCACTTTGGAAAGACTTGTGGATTATATCAGTTAAAAGGATCACATCATAGATGGTGTGACAGAATTCTTTCCTAGCCCAACTATAAAAAATTTCACTTTTTGTTCTGTCTAACAATTCGACCAAACGAAGGGGGGAAAATTCTTGTCCCGTGGCCTGTTTGTAAAGAGCCGACCATGTGTCAACATCAAGATTGCGAAGCTTACCTGCTTCACTCCATGTAGTTTTACTGATGTACGCATCAATCGCATCTAGGAATCGGATTGTCACTGGTTTTCCGGATTGTCCTGCCCCAGGTCTTGCTACTTCAAGATCTTTGGCAAGAGAATCACTTGTTCCTTGTGCTGAATGGCTTTGAAGGCCAACAACACTCATAACACCTAATAATAAGGCTAGTTTATAAAACGATCGCATTAAATTTCCTTTTGATTAAAACAATAACCGGCAATTTATACATATTATTTTTTTAATATTCAAGGGGGAATTTTAAAAAGAATTTTCTATTCTTCTAAAAGCTGTATCAATATTATAATCTTTGGATGGGCCCTGTATGACATAGGCCGTTGAAAAACTGTCTGCTGAATGAATAGTCATCGTTAAAGAATAGGTATCATTGCCACACTGATGACGATGGGTTAGCTGAAGGGGGAATTCCAACGTGTCATCAAGGGCAAATTCATGCAAAAGACGGTGGTCGTTTTTATGAATAAGCAATCTTGATGCTTCAGCTGTGAAAAATTGTTTTTGATAACATGTCTGTTCTTTTTCGCCCAGGCGATAGCATCCTTGTTCCGTATAGATTTTCTGATTGGAACTAATTTGTTCAAAGCGGGCCGTGCCCTGAATGCTGAGTTGTGGTGATGAAATAAATCGTTGATAGAAATAATCGCCTGTAAAGACCCGATCCAAAACAAGATTCATAGAATCTTTCCCATAGCAATATCTTTTGGGTGCCCTTCATATCCATCAGGATCATTAAAAGGCATTTTAATATAGTTATGCCTCTGATGAAAAACATAGGCCTCTGGTGATGATTCTATATGCAGACTTTGATAGCCCTGTTGTGTTAACCATTTCTCGCAAAGCATTAAAAACTGTTCGCCAAAGCCTTGATTTCGAAAGGGTTCATCAATCACGATAATACGCATGGCTACCCTTTGTTCAGGCCACAATTGAAAATGGGCATAGCCAATGATTTCACTGCCTTGATATAAAACAAAATGAATGTGGTCTGGATGATCAAAGGTCCACGTGTACGGATCAGCGGTGGGGACCTTATCAAAGAAATATTTTTGTCGAAAAAGTTTTGCGGCCTCCCATTCGGCATAATGGGTACATTTCATAAACCTTAAACGGTTGAATCCTGCCTGTTGCAGCACCTTTCGAATGAACGCATCCTTCCCCAAATTGTAACCGGTAAATAGGGAATTATTTTTTTCAAAAGATTCTTTTTGGGTCAGCAGATGGGTCTTTAATTCAGCATATTCAGCCAGTGATTCAGGGTGTGTGCGTAAATAATCTCTGAAAAGAAGGTTCAATTCAATTTCGGGATGGCCCTCCTCATAGACATGAAGGTGAACTTTTGTGTTTTCTTTTTTGCTGAAATAAAGGCGAAAAGGGATGTTGTATTCTCCCTTATAGGTGAATCCTAAAGATTCAAGGGGCAGAATTGCTTTTTCAGGGTCTTTCGTAGCCCCAATGATATCAATAATTGGTTTAGCGCTTAACCCTGGCACTGACGTTGATCCCACATGATGGACGTTCAGGCAATTACCGCCCAAGGCTTGTTTGATTTTTAAAGCTTCTTCTTTAAAAATATCCGACCATTTAGGATTATAAGAAACGACGTCAATGTGTTTTGTTATTTTCATTTTTATCTAATTCTTCAAGAATATGGTCGATCAATCCCCGGATATCAGTACATTGGTTGGGACGGTTTTTCGGGTCACCTCTTACCAGACAATCAAGAAGCGAAAGCAAATTCAGCATATGAACACTGATCCGCCAATCACCAACTAAATGAATACCCCCGCTGTGTAAACCTTGCAAGAATGATTCTTCAAAAACAGCAGGCATTTGGTGGGCGTATCTCAGCATGTTCGCCACGTCACACAAAACCGACCCTGAAAAAGAAAATTCCCAGTCCAAAACGCCCGTCACATTCCAAATGCCGTCGATTTTATCAACAAGGATATTAGCTGGGTCAAAATCAGCATGAACAAGGTGGGTTTCTTGCTCATCGGGGAAGAGGGGGGCATGTTTTTCAAGATAGAAATTAATTTTAGAAAGCGTGTTAGGACTTGACTGTTCGATGACAATGGGGTGTTTTAAACATTCTTTAGCAAAACTTAAATAGCCGTCTTGAGAAAGGTTTTCATACTCTTTGTCTTTTAAAATTGGGCAGGTAGCAATTTTTGCCAGCATGGCTCCAACCTTAAACAGGATATCCCCTACATCATGGGGTTCATTCCCCAATAAAAGATCACGCAGAGTAATGCCCTGGATAAATTCTGTAACGGCAAAACGATACCCTTCATAATCATCCATATGATAAACCATAGGCACAGGAACCGTTTGTTTTAATAAGTTGCCTAATTTCTGTTCACGATAAGCAGCCTCTTTATCACGAAGATAAATGCGCAGGATAAAAGATTGCTTATCGTCATCAAAGTTAATTTTGATATTCAGATTGGCACACCCACCAGAAATCATCATGTAAGAAGTTAGTTTTTTATCGGGATAGGCAAGCTTCACCATTCCTTCAATAGTACTACTTTCAGGTAAGGGGTGCCGTGTATCAGCTTTTTCCCAATTGGCTTTAAAGGTCATGACTTACCAACCCTAATCGTTTTATGGCGGCTTTTAAGGCCATGGGTAATTTCAAACGATCCTAAGGGCAAACCAAACTCTTTCGCCAGCATTTTGATAAGGGCCTTGTTCGCTTTGCCATCTTCAGGGGCTATGGTTAAATAGGCACGAATCAGTACTGTGCCGTCATCTTGTGTCTCGACCTTAAGGCGGTTGGACGATGCCTTTGGGGTTGCACGGATATGCAGAACATCCGGAATTTGGTTGTTAAAGAAGTCAAGGATGATGCCCATAAATTAACAATTAATTTTCCTTAAGGCGTCTAAATCCGCTGTTGTGATGGCCTCTAAATTTTCTGTTATTTTTTCGACAGGCCAATTCCACCAGGCAAGGTTCAACAAAAATTCTATTGTTTCTTCGTCAAATCTTTTTCGAATAAGCTTTGCGGGGTTGCCACCAACAATCGTATAGGGTTCGACATCTTTTGTGACCAGGGCATTCGTTCCAATAATGGCACCATCACCAATGGTAACACCTGACATAATCGTTACAGAATTTCCAATCCATACGTCATTGCCGATCACGATGTCTCCTTTAGAAATTGCATTCATGGGCGCATCTTTCCAAGATTTTCCAAACACTCTAAAAGGATAAGTGGAAATGCCATTCATGTCATGATTCGCCCCATTCATGATAAACCGCACGCCTGTGGCTATTTGACAAAACTTGCCAATGATAAGCCTGTCTTTCATAAATTCAAATAAATATAAAACATTTTTTTCAAAGTTATGAACCGTTTCTGGGTCATCGTAATAGGTATAATTCCCCACAATAATCTGTGGGTTGGTGATAATATTTTTCAGAAAACAAAATCTTTGAACACCTTCAATCGGATGAAGAGTATCGGGATGCGGATGTGTTTTATGGGGCATTCTGATGACGCTCTACTTTTTTGGGGTGATGTGCTAAACAGTTGGATTATACAGCCAGTATTCAGCTGGGGCTAAAGTTTGATCGTTCTTCATTATCATTAAAAGAAAAACTATGACAAAAAAACACCGTTTTAAAGTCGATAAATTAACACGAGACAAAATACCAGAAATCATGCGCAGTGAAAATCTGGAAGGGCCTTTACGCGTTATGGATGAAGATGAATATCTTAAACGCCTGCAAGATAAATTGTTGGAAGAAGCTAACGAAGTCATTTCAGCCAAAACCAGCGATGAATACGTTGAAGAATTAGCCGACGTGTTAGAGGTCATACATGCGCTGGCCAATCAGCTGGGCCTATCGTATCAACAAGTTGAAGAAAAACGCCTGCAAAAGAAACACGAAAGAGGTGGATTTTCAAAGCGCATCTATGTTGCCTATATTGACATAGACGCTGACAATGAAAAAATCAGTTATTATCGGGATAGACCTGAAGATTACCCTGAGATTGATTTCTAGGGTTCTTTTAAACGAATCGGCTCTAAATTTTCATTTAGGTAAAAATATGATGATAGTCATATCGGGTAAAAAGAGAAAATTGGTCACAAAATTTTCTCATAATTCGCTGTATTGTACTTGCCCGTAAGCTCATATCTTTTTCGAGAAACTTAACCAAAGTTCTAGGGTCAATGGCAAGTTCTTTTGCCGCTTCTGATTTATTTATACGTTGATGACTGTAAACTTCTATACGCCTAGCCAACAAATGACGAACAGTATCTTCATCTAACATAATAGTTTTATTATCATGATCCGGATAAGCAGGAGAATGTAAATCAGGGTTCCAAGACAGTAAGGGCAACCAGAAACCTTCTTCTTCTGATGTTTCCGTATTAGTTTTGTTTATAACAAGAACAAAGATACCTTCTGGCATTACCTTACCCTTAGAACGCAAAGCCTCTTTTTCATGGGGGTCGTCTTGTGTGAGAGTATGTTTAAACGGATCAACCTTTAAGACCACTGGCATCGTTTTTGATGTGTCTATTTCCCCTAAAAGGTAACTACCCAGGTTGGGAAAGAAAAAAGTGTTTAAAGTTTTGTTCAAATCATTCATAAGTTTTGTATGGATAAAAAAGATAAAGAGATAGAAGCCCTCAAAGAAGAGATAGTCGTACTCAAGGCAGTTATTGTG
>CAIVFQ010000084.1 GCA_903905285.1 uncultured Alphaproteobacteria bacterium | reverse complement strand
ACAGAATTCACACCAAACAGCCGAAGAAAAACCTTGGGATGGGTGACGATTTTTGTGTATCTTAGGCTCATGAGGGAACTACCTTGGTCGGTTTTCCCTCAAAACTCTCACTATTTTATCTAAATTGCAACTTACGCAGCAGCTCTTATGCACTGGCAGCATAATTATGTCCAAAAGTAACCATCAATTCGTTCGTTAAAAAAATTGCGACAGAACCAACCGGCATGCCCTACCTATCCCCTTACAGGTGCTAAATTGCTTCATTAGAACAAAGAATTCGTTTATATAGGTGACAGATAGACACGCGAATTTGATAACAGGAAGCTCTCCAATTTTGAAGAAAGACTAATCAAAGCAGCTTTAAAACGATAAGAATTGGTCATGAATCACAAACGAACGCAACAAGAGGGGGTATCAAGGCAATGATCAAAGACGCTTCGATTGATCTTCACCCTATTAAGTCTCTCAACGGTGTCTCATTGACACGGCGTGAAGTTGATATTTTATCCTGTTTGTTGAGTGGAAAATCCAATAAATCCGTTGCTCTCTTTTTGGTGATGTCACACCGAACCGTTGAAACACATTTACGATCCCTGATGATAAAATTTGAGCGTAATTCACGAGAAGATTTAATTCATCTAGCTGAGCAGTCCCCTCATTTTCTGGCTTTCAAAAAACATTATGTAGGCTTTCTCATTGAATCTCACTTTAAACGCTGTTTGCAAGATATTGCACGTCTGATCCAAAGACCCCCCCCGTTGCTTGATCGTCTCTTCCCCTCTTTCCGCAGAACAAGACTTGATAAAAAAACTAGAGAAGCATCTCTCTCTGGCCCGTTTCCAGATTACCCTATTGAATCCTGGAGGGCTCGTTTCCTCCAATGGAGGAAAGTATATAAAAAACCCTGAATCTGTTGATGGTATTATTTGTCCCTTGCTGAGTTGTGGAGGTGACTTTCTGAGAGAAGTTCTTGTGCATCAGGCCAACAAAAAACCCGGTTCGATTATCTATCTAACCCAAGGAGCAAGCCAAGATCTTGACCAAGATAAAACTCCGGAAGGGTTGCTTTTATCCATAGGAGAACAGAGTTCCTATTACGAGATTGTATTTCAGATCATAAAGAAGCTGTTTCCTTATTTATCATCCAATCTCGAACAACTTTTTGCTTCCTTTAAAGAACAAGTTGAAACCCTTGAGGGGGGTGAAGTGTCATTCACACAACAACATCACATCCCCTTACCCAATCCTTTTTGGCGGCCGTCGTCTTCGTTTTCTTACATAATTACCATAGGTGGTGGTATTGCCAGTGTCGCGGCCTTGCTCTTCTCTTTATGGACACACTATCAATCAAGAGAACATAAACAGGCAGATTCTGCTGTTATGTCTCTACGTTCTGAACTGCCTCTGCCACAGGAACAGACCTACCTTGATCGACCCGATCTTCTTAAACAAATAGATGACAATTATAAAATGCAACATGCCAGCATTCAAATTGTTGCTCTTGTCGGGTCTGGTGGAGCTGGAAAAACAACGTTGGCACGCCATTATGCCCGCTCTCAGCAGCATTCAGTGGTATGGGAATTGAATGCTGAAACACGGGAAAGTCTTGTTACTTCATTATTTGATTTAGCCTATAGTTTGGCCCAAACTCTCCAAGCCAAGAGCGAACTTGAGTTAATTCAAAAAACACAAGACTGTAATGAAAGAGAAAAACACCTCTTAGTGTTCGTCAGGAACAGTCTAAAAAGCATACCTTCTTGGTTCTTGATTTACGATAACGTAGATAATCTATCCGATATTAAGAGGTTCTTTCCACAGGATTCACAGGTATGGGGATCAGGACGCGTCATACTCTCAACACGCAACCAAACCATTGCAAACACAACCTACGTCAACCCGAGCAATATCGTTCCCGTTCATGAATTCATAGAATCTGATGCTTTAATACTGGTAAGTAAAATCCTGTACAACCAAAAGCCAAACCAACTGACAGAAGAGATTAGGACGAATCTCAGTCATTTTTTAAAGCAGATTCCTTTGTTTCCTCTCGATGTTTTTATTGCAGCTTCCTATATTAAAAACACGCATATTTCTTGTGATCAATATCTGGAAAGAATTCAAAAATTCACTAAAGAGTTTGACAAAACCCAAGAATCTCTTTTGAAAAGTGTTAATAATTACACAAAAACACGGTACGGAATTATCAGTACTTCTTTAGAAAAAACAATACAAGTTAGTCCTGATTTTAAAGAATTACTTTTATTAATCTGCCTTCTGGACTCTCAGAATATCCCAAAATCTTTTTTAGAGTCCTATAAAGAAGCGTCAGTTGTTGAACAGTTTCTCTATAACCTTAGAAAGCATGCACTTATTACCCATGAATTTTCTATAGGACAAAAAAATTCCAGTCACACCTTTTCCCTGCACCGCAGCACACAGTCGATAGGATTGATCTTTTTTAAAAGCTTATTACCAGATAATGAAAAAGGAATATTCTTTGATAAGCTGAGCACGTGTATCAATAAGTTGAACATTTTTGAAAAAAAAGATTGTGATTATAAAAAATTACTACTTCCTCATTTTGAGGCCTTAATAAAAAAACTCCCAGATATGGGGATTTCAAATGCATTAAGAGATCGATGTACCGGTGATTTATTATTGCCAATAGGCGATATTTACAGACGTTGCCTTAGTCACTTACTTTTATCAAAACAATATCTTTCCCGGTTATTTTCAACAGATGCTTATTACAAGCACATGAAGCCTTCCACATTAGCGCTTCTTCTAAAGACTTTGGGCGGAGTATGTGTTGATCTGGGAGAACTAGAAGAAGGAATAACCTACTGTCGAAAGAGTATAACTTTTTGTGATAACACCCGTGAATTTAGAATTGTAAAAGCAGAAAATATGAAAGTGATAGGGGTTGCTTATTCTGAAAAAAATGATTTTGAAAAGGCAAAGAATTGTTATGAAAAGGCCTTAAACACTCTGCCTGAAGATGATAATTCTTTGAGAAAACGAGAAGCTGAAGCTGAAATTTACATTCAACTAGCTTCTCTCTACAGCAAAACTTATATTAATAGGAAGGAAGCCTATCAGGCAGAAAAATATATTTTAGAATCTCTTAAGATCTTGAATGCTTCCCATCTTTTCTGTGAAACCAACGAAAAGAATCCCGCCTTACTTACTGCTTCTGTTCTAAGAAGCAAATCAAAGTTAGCATTAATTTATAACCGATTAGGTCGATATGAAGAAGCCCTCACTAAAGGACTGAAAGAAGCTGAATACATTATTGAGAGAGGTTCCTTTGAAGGGAGTAAAGGCTTTTCCAAAACTGATATCGATGCACATACGGGGGAAGCTCTGTTAAGGATGAACCAAGTTGAGGCAGCTGAAAAGAAATTTACAATGGCTCTCAACTTCTCTGAAAAAGCATTAGGAGCATTAGCCCTAACGACTTGGCAAACAAAAGTTTTTCGCGCTGAAGCGCGTCTTAGATTGGGAAAACTTGATCAAGCTTACGAAGATTGTCAGGCGGTCCTAAACCTAGTTAAAAGAGGAGTAAATCCCTATGCGGATTTGCTCTACTCACAATGTTTTTATATAGCAGCCATCGTTAAATATAAGCAAAATGATCTAGAAAAATCTGCAGAACACTTTTCTGATTTCTTTAGAAAGATAAAAGATTTT
The DNA here is from genome assembly GCA_903905285.1 of uncultured Alphaproteobacteria bacterium. Classification (GTDB taxonomy): domain Bacteria; phylum Pseudomonadota; class Alphaproteobacteria; order Paracaedibacterales; family CAIULA01; genus Finniella. Next base: position 1,571 of record CAIVFQ010000084.1, on the reverse strand, counting down.
TGCAAATCATTCCTTGATAACAAAGTCTATCAAGATCTGGAGTCAAAAATGGTTTTTGATTCTGTTGTTCGCGCTACCCTACAGGATCTGAAACTGTGCTGTCAGCACAGCACGTCTATATTTTCTGCCATCTATGGTGATTCGCATCCTTTTGTAAAAAGTTTAACCTTGAAAAATGAGATTGCCTGAAATAGGGTGCCCCTGTGTATCGCAATTATAAATCTAAAAGAGGTACCGTCATGTTTATCAAGCCTTTTGTATTGTTATTAACCTTCTTCTTATCCAATGGTATGGACTCGCTTTGTGCATCCGCTGCCGCCCCTGACCGCTTAGACGATAGAGGTAGTTCGTCTGCCGGAATGTCTGTCTACCTTTATCCTCGAACAGTTACTGATATTGCGGGATTTGATCTTAGCCCCTTGAATGCCAACCCTTCCTCCCCCGTGGAACTTATCTATTGGGCAGTGGGCTTTAAAAGGGAAGATGATGGAACGGTTAGGGCATACCCGAAATCTCACAATTCTGCTCAAGATAGAGAGCCGTTTGATACCACAGTTCACATAATCCATGCAATGTTCAAACAATTTCCCGAAGCAGATGGATATCGCCATACATGGCTTTTAGATACGTGTCTTAAAAAACATGCAGAGCTGGTGGATAAAGGTACGAACCGGCTATTACCATCATTTGATGAAAGACAGAGAAGACCGCTTGTAACAGATATCATCAACACATTTGAAGCACTTATTGGGGAAACAAGACACACCCCCCATTCAGTTTCTGTCGATATTGAACCTATCTGCCATTCTGATGGATCCGACAGCCTATTAGGGTTTCACGCTGACCTGGTGGCAGCGATTAACGGTAGATTAAGAGTGCCTGTTTCTGTTTATATGTCATGCAGTAGAATTCATGATTGGCTTATTGATATGTCAAAAAGAACTGCAGAATCTCCTGCAGAAGGGGCATTTGGTGAATTTGGAAAGCTAGTCGATGCAGTTCGTGTGCACTCTCAAAGCTATTTAATTATTGACGCCTATTGTCATGGAAATTCCTGTCTGCATCAATCCAAAGGTGCTTGTTGGACGCGTGATGGTTCCACAGAATCACCAGAAAGTTGTCAATGGCAGCACTTCACAAGTTGCAAAAAACTGCAGAATATTTTTAGAGTTTTTACAGGTATGGGAGTCACTTTTAAAACGGCATTGTCAATTTCTGGTTCTTCGTCTGGAGGGATAACCCCCACTGGTTGGAACAGAGAAAACTTCGGGCGATCTTTAGCAAGGATAAGAAGTGAAGGGCAAGGCATAGACCTTAGAAGCCCCTATCTACGTGGGGTTGCTCTTTTTGGGGTTGGTAGAGAAAGAAGAACAACAGGTGATTTAGGAAGTGTTTTAGGGGCTTTAATAGCTGAAAGATTTATAAGACCTGCTGCGTAAGTCGAGGTAGTTTGTTGCAAGAGAGTGACATGATCCCCATTCCCCTATTTTTTGTTTAGGCTATAGCGAATCCATTTTTGAGATTGACGATTCCAGCGATGATTTTGAATTTTACGTTATATCGTTTTCGTT
>CAIVFQ010000083.1 GCA_903905285.1 uncultured Alphaproteobacteria bacterium | reverse complement strand
CACAATAACTGCCTTGAGTACGACTATCTCTTCTTTGAGGGCTTCTATCTCTTTATCTTTTTTATCCATACAAAACTTATGAATGATTTGAACAAAACTTTAAACACTTTTTTCTTTCCCAACCTGGGTAGTTACCTTTTCATTTCTATCTCCTGTAAAGACTCAATCTTTATGGAAGAGGAAAGAAAATGTCAGTTTTCTATGGTCATCCATCCCCTAAAAAAACAAAATGGGCAATTCGGTATCGGTTCCTTTGTTCCTTTGTGATTATCACATTTGCGAACAGCCCTTTAATTAATTGCGCGGAAGATAATCCCTTTCTACCGGAATCATTAAAACAAACCCTGCAAGGGCCACTGTTCGTTTTTGATGAAAAAGCAAATAAAAAGGAACAGCCCGATCAAGATAATCCACATCCAAACGCCTTTCGATCAACAACCCAAACCGTATCGGGGTCGTTCGTTTGCAAAACAGGGCTAGACAAACTCTGTATTTCGGGAAGCAGTCAATTTACTGCCAACCAAATTGCAACAATCGTTCAAGACGTCACCGTAAATGAAACCATCAAACGGTCAGATTTCTTCATTGTTGACCTAAGAAAAGAACAACACTTTTTTGCTAATGGTCGACCTTTTGCTATTTTCACGCCCTATTTGGCTGGATACGCAGGACAAACCGCTGAGGAAATTTTAAGCCAAGAAATGGAAATCAAAAAACATCTTGAGAAAGCGGATCAACTTTTGATTCATAAGATCCTTGAGAAGGGAACAAATGGCGCTATTACCAAATCTGAAGTTCACAAAACACTTGTCGACAGACTTATGACCGAGGAAATGTTATCCACACAAATGGGCGTTCGTTATGTTCGTTTGGGTGTACAAGACCACTGCAGTCCCGACGATGTCACTATTGATAAATTTCTTGAATTGGTTGGAAGCCTGCCCGCGCGCAATTGGATTCATTTTCATTGTCATGGTGGCAAAGGGCGAACCTCAACCTTTTTCTTAATGTATGATATTTTAAGAAACCACTCTGCCTTAAGCCTAAGAAGCTTGATTGACAGACAAATGGCTTTAGGTGGCAAAGACCTGGAAAATACCGCTAAAAGCACCCAAATTGAAAAGGAAGAAGCAGAAAAACGTCTTCACTTTATTCATCGCTTTTACGCCTACGCAACAGCACACGATGGATATGGGCACCACACTTGGCGAGAATGGGTGACGAAATATGAGTATCCTAACCAAAGATAGATAAAAACATCTTTTGATATCGCATTATGGTATCAGGGTCCGCTAGGTGATAGAGTAAAAGCAAGATCAACCATTTCAAGGTTTAGGCAAAAGGTCGTGCACTATGAATCATAAAGCTTCAAATAAACTTGCCATATGCTGCCTTGTTTATTGCCTATCTTTATTATTCCTTGCCGTCCTGTCTGCTAACGATACCAAAGTTACTGTGGCCGCTGGTGGTATTGTCATTGAGAATCAAGAGCCAGACATTGAAATGGTCTCAGAAAAACTTGAGGTTTCCACAAAAAAAATCAGAGTTTCGTATGACTTTTTTAACCACGGTCAGGTTAAAAAGATTTCGGTTGGCTTTCCGTTGCCTCGCTCGCCTTACGATATGGAAGACAGTTACCCATACGCCACGTGGGATGAACCACAAATAGCCTTAAGAGCTTTGTATGGCGATGACAATTCCCCCTCCACAAGTTTGGCAGAACAGTTGGCACACGCTGAAATTATTGATTTTTCAGTTCTTGTTAATGATAAACCAGTTCAATTTGAACGACATATTCGTGCTCATGACCCAAAAGGAAATGACATAACAGATCTTTTAAAAAAGAATCGTATCCCTATTTCTTCGGCTTACTTAAGGGGCTTTCTAGAAATGCCACCAATGGATCTTTTGCCTGGGCTTAAAGACACTCTCAAAGAATTAGGATTGCTTGATTATAAAGGACGTCCCAGCTGGTACCTACAAACCACCTATACATGGCAGCAAGAATTTGCAGCTAAGAAAAATACACACGTGCAACATTCATACACCCCCTCTAAAGGTTTGTATTGGATCGATATTAAAGCCTTTGATGATCGAAAGAATCTAAAAGACCATAGAGGCCGCTCAATCAATCTAGACGAATGCACATTTGACTCTAAACATTTAGAAAAATCATTAAATCATTGGCGACAGGCCTTCAAAAAGCTGGGTGGAATCATGCCGCTTTATGAAGTGCAATACATCTTAAAAACAGGCGCCAATTGGCGTGGCCCTATTGGTAAATTTCACTTGGAAATTAAACCAGACAAACCACGTGACCTGGTGATTGTGGAGGGTAAATATCCTATGAAGCGCCAAAAGAATGGCGTTTGCGTGATTGAGCTTAAAAACTTCAAACCAACAGATGATCTGCGCGTATGGATTATTCCATTCGATATGGATCAGTCCATTCAAAAAGTTGGATAATCTAAAAACAATCTAGAGTCTTTCATGGGGGAGGCTTTTTTAGCCCATCCCTTAATCTTCGTGCCACAAATGCTTTCTATAAACCCTCGCCTTAGAGTTGTTAATCCATTGAAACCTTGCATTCTGCGTTAATTTAAAACAAATTAGTAATAATTATGAGTTGACAAAGCTTGTAAACTCATGATATCCGACTAGTTGGTCTTTGTTATTATTAATCCTTATTCTGCTGGCTAACGTGCTCTCTGTCCATAAACCTGTTTTATTAAGTGAAATGCTTAGTTCCCTTAACCCACAAGCCGGTGGGGTATACGTTGATGCGACCTTTGGTGGCGGTGGATATACTCGCGCCATTCTTGATGCACAACTGTCGTGTACGGTTGTGGCGATTGATCGGGATCCCGCGGCCCTTGTTCGGGCACAAGCTTTTAAAACCGATTACCCCGATAATTTTCATTTTGTTCAAGGCTGCTTTAGCGATATTGATAACCTGTTGATTCCCTATGCCCCTGTTGATGGCATTGTCTTTGACTTTGGTGTTTCATCTTATCAGCTGGATGAAGCAGAACGGGGATTTTCCTTTCGTTTTGATGGCCCGTTAGACATGCGTATGTCGCAAACAGGCATAACCGCCGCGGATGTCGTTAATACCTACAGCGCTGAAAATATTGCCCAAATCTTATGGTCTTATGGTGAAGAACCCAGGTCCAGAAAAATCGCCAAAGCCATTGTGGAAGCGCGCAGTCTTAAGCCCCTTACCACAACCTTAGAGCTTGCCAATATTGTCCGCCAAATTGTCAGGCGAACCGATGGCCTTGACCCCGCAACTTTAACTTTTCAGGGCTTGCGAATCTTTGTTAATAATGAGTTAATAGAGATAGATAAAGTTTTAAGAAAATGTTTGCCATTGTTGCATATCGGGGGAAGAATCGTGACGGTCACCTTCCAGGGGTTAGAAGATCGTTTGGTAAAAAACTGGTTCCGTGACCATCGTCATGGGCAATCGGCACATCCGTCTTTAGCAATAGAAGCCCTTTTCAAAAAACCTCTATCCCCCAATTTTGAAGAGGTTAAAAGCAATCCGCGTTCTCGCTCGGGTAAATTGCGCGCTTTTAGTGTGTGCTCAACACTATGATGCGACGATCGACCCTTCTTGTTTTATGTGCGTCTTTGATTATTGGGCTTGCCCTTTTTCGGTTGAAATACAAAGTGATGTCGCTTGAACATCATCATTCTCAAATTAAAAAATCTATTCATGAAAACCAAGAAACGCTGCATGTTTTGCGGGCAGAATGGGCGCATTTGAACGACCCTAAGCGTTTGCAAGAGTTGTCAGAAAAATACTTAGACATTAACGCCCTTCAAAGCAGCCAATTAGTTTCGTTTGCCGATGTTGCCTCGGCCCCAGGAAATGCCTATGATAAAGCTGCCCTTGATCAACTCATCGCCGAAGCAACGGCTGATCAGAAACCAGATCAGGACTAAATGCCATGAAACAGTTCATGAAGCGTCCCCTGATACGATTAGCTAAACATCTTAGCCGGTGGCAAGATGTCATTCAGCAACACTCTGTGTTGGAAATGGCGCGTCAACGTTTGGCTTTAGCAAGCGGCCTAATATTGATTGGCTTTTTGGTGATTGCTGGACGTTTGATTGACGTTATGGTTATACGATCTGGTACACCTCAGCAAGCTTCTTTTGAAACGTCGGGTCATCAGTTGGCTATCCCCCGCGCGGACATTGTTGATCGTAATGGTGAAGTTTTAGCAACACATTTGGTCACAGCGTCAGTTTATGCCAACCCAAAGGTGATTTTAGATCCACCTGAGGCGGCCTTACGACTTTCAAAGTTGTTGCCTCACGTTGGTTACGATGTATTGTTGCAGCGTCTCACTTCTCCAAAGGGGTTTATTTGGTTAGCCCGCCATGTTACCCCCAAGATGCAACACGCTATTACTCACCTAGGTATACCTGGTGTTTATTTGAAAAAAGATTATAAGCGCGTTTATCCTTACGGACAGTTGGTGAGTCATGTATTGGGCTATTGCGGTATCGACAATAATGGATTGTCGGGTGTTGAAAAATTTTTCGATGTTAAATTGCAAAATGATAAGTCGGCTTTAAAATTGTCGGTTGATGTTCGTATTCAACATATCGTTCATGACGAATTAACCAAGGCTATCGCTGAATTCAAAGCTGTTGGTGGAAACGCCATGGTTATGGATTTAAAAACAGGCGAAGTTGTGGCCATGGTGTCGTTACCTGATTTTGACCCCAATTTACCCAATCAAAACAATCCAAACGCCATCTTTAATCGCAACACTTTAGGTGTTTATGAGCCTGGTTCAATCTTTAAAATTTTGAATATTGCGATTGCTTTGGAAAGTGAGACAGCATCTTTAAGAAGTGTTTATGATGCGACAAGCGGCGTAAAAATTGGACGCTTTACAGTGACTGATTTCAGAGGAAAAAACCGCGTATTGAGCCTAGCAGAGGCGTTTATTTATTCATCAAACATTGCTGCCATCAAAATGGCCCAACAATTTGGCACACAAACCCAAAAAGCTTATTTAAATAAGTTTGGCATTTTCAAACACACAACGGTTGAGGTTCCTGAAATTGGCCAAGCTTTGGTTCCCGCTTCTTGGTCGCCATCAACCACAATGACGGTGTCTTATGGTTATGGCGTTTCGGTGACTCCCCTACAAGCCTTAACCACAATTGCTGGCGTTATTAACAATGGCTACAGGCCTACACCCACCTTGATTTCTCAGGACAAATTTTCAGAACCCCCACCATCATCTGATCCCATCGTTTCAGAAAAAACATCCAATACCATTCGCACCTTTATGCGCATTAATGCCAAGGAAGGTCCCGGAAAAAGAGCCGACCAAGGTAATTTTAAAGTTTTTGCCAAAACGGGAACGGCTTATCAAGCGAAGCATGGAAATTATGGTGCTGTTAAATCGCGAACAAACTCATGCGTTGGTGGATTTCCGTATGATAACCCCCGATATGTATTTTTGGTTGTGCTAGACGATCCACAGCCCACAAAAACAACTTATGGCTTTGCAGCGGCTGGTTGGAATGCAGCGCCCACAGCCGGCAAAATGGTGGCAAGAATGGGGCCAATTTTGGGTATTCAACCCGCCGATAGCGATGAAGAGGAAACAACGGCCCAAGGCTGGACGTCAGTCAAACATACAAAGGAGCAGGGTGGTTAAAGCTTGTAAGGCTTTGACATCAAAAACAAACCTCTCTATTGAAAGGTGACGTTCTTGGTTAATCAAAACTTCCTGGTCCTGTGTATCTAATCAACTGCAGTTAGATCAAGAACCCAATTATCGTTTTTCTTATCAAGGGGGCTCGACAAAAGCCTTCTGAATCGTTTACAAAAGTATATGGGGCGCCTAGCTCAGTTGGTAGAGCAGCTGACTCTTAATCAGCGGGTCGTAGGTTCGATTCCTACGGCGCCCACCAAGAAAAATAAGGGGTTTCAGGGGTTTTTAAAATTTCTCAATTTCTTCGGGTATACGCCGGGTATACTTTGGAAAGGTTGTTTTAGGTGCGCACTTCAGAGCATTCCCTTGATGTGATGTTGTTAAAAACAGCAACATACCACACCAAGGGAGCCTTTCCCCTCTACCCATCAGCACTGTTTATCCTCCCAGGAATGGGCAACTAAACCCTAGAAAGCTAGGATGAGTGTTCACCTTGGAAAAATCTTCAATAATACCCTACACTAGGCATCTGCGAGGTCTTTGATTATCTCCTAGGGTCTTATCCTCTTGCGTCGGGGGGGCTATTTTCCATGGAAAGACAGCTCCAACTGTTTGTAGGAAACCTCAGGTAATCTTTCTCTTCGAGTTGATGGATACTTTTTCATGAGGCCCTCAAAATGAGGAGCCTGGACAAACGTTTGGTATTTTCGCCTTTTTGTTTTCTTGGTTAAAGAAGTTGGCGAGTAACCAAATAGCAGTCTTTGTGTTAAGGGGGGTTTATCTTGATAAGCTTCTGACATTCTTAAGCCTCCTGCTGTTGGGGAGCATGGGACGTTGTTCTTTGGTCTAAAAACCTTTCTAAATCCTCTCGTCTATACCGGGCTAATCTACCAACCTTGATAACAGGAAGGGGGTAACGATCGTTGGTATGCCAGATAGTCAACGTACCTTCTTTGATACCTAAAAATTCTGCGGCTTCTCGGCGAGAAAGAAGAGGAGCAATAGCCTTATTATTTTGAAAACTCATAGAGATAATCCTTTAAAGAGTTGTGTTAACGGATAGTTACCAAGCACTAACTAGTATACATTATAATGCAAAACACACAGGAACGTAAAGGATTAAAGTTCTTAGTGCGTAAACGGGGAACAATACGTTGCATGAGCCCTTTTGAGTTGCTAATTTGTGCAGATAGCTATTGAAACAAGGTAGAACCGGTAGGGGATTCATGGGGTTTTGTAAGGGTTAAATTTTAGCCTCTCTCACCATCCGTGAAAACATTAGCAAAGATTAGCACGCAATAGCACCCGATTAGCACGACCAACAAGCTCTACAGTCCAATGATTCTGCTGATCACAGAGATTTATTAGCAAATTAGCACGATTTCCTAGGAAGCGTGGGATTCACACAGAAATCCTATAAATTAAGAATCAATAACTTAAGATAAATTTTAAATACGTTGAATATTTGATAAGTATGTATGATAATTAATTACGTAAATTTAACATAAATAATAATATT
>CAIVFQ010000082.1 GCA_903905285.1 uncultured Alphaproteobacteria bacterium | reverse complement strand
CACCTCTCATGAACATTCTTCTAACGCAGAAGATTCTCATCAAGAAAATAACCATCAACAGGCAGTCCCCTCCCCTATAACACAAATAGCTGTCAAAGTATCTCGGCCTTTGGAAAAAGACAAAGAGGTATTAACGACCATTACTTTAACTTCAAAGAAAAATGGCAAGGCTATCAATCCAGTTGATCTTAAAGAAGTTCATACAGAAAACGTTCATCTTTTGGTTTTTGATCAAACCCTTAATGATTATCAATACATTCACCCAACACCTTCTTCTAAGCCAGGAGTATATACTTTCACCTGGACACCACGCAGAGAGGGGTTTTATAGAATGTGGGCTGATCTGGTTCCTACCTCTACCAATCAGCAAGAGTATGCAGTGGTTGATATTCCAGCCACAGTTAAAGAAATTTATCCTGTTGAAAAGAATCTAACCTCAAAAACAATAGAAGGAGAACTTACCTATACTCTTAGTTTCGATAAACCTTCCCCTAAAGTCGGCGAATCTCTTTTAGGTGAAGTTAATATTGTCGATAAAGAAGGCAATCCTTTCCAAAACTTGGAGCCGGTTATGGGAACTTTTGCACATATCGTTGCTGTTTCTGAAGATTTTCAAACAGTTGAGCATGTGCATCCATTGGGAGCTGAGAACCCGAAACCAATGGAACGCGGTGGTCCCAAAATGCAATTTCATATCACCCCTTCTAAAGCAGGGTATTTAAAAATTTATGTCCAAGTTCAAATTCAAGGCATACAGCACTTTATTCCCTTTGGTATCCAGGTAGCTCCATGAACCCCTCCTTAAAGTCTGCTCATTCGGCCATTATGGCTCTTTGCTGTCTTTTATCTTTAACAAAAACCAGCCTTGGTCGTGAAGGACATGGGGAGAGGGCTCTCTCTTCTTCTGGCTCAACAACGACCAGTCCTGCTTCAGAACGCCCCTCTTTTATTGGCAGTTCTTTTGAGGTCGTTTTAGATACTTGTGGAAAGAATAAAACCCGCTTGTATGTAGCCGACCGAGAAACCAACCAGCCTATTAATAAGGCAATTGTAGTCATCAAATCTTCAGGAAACCCTGATTTTAAAAGAGATGCTTTAGCGACGGACCAAGCTGGAGAATATACATTTAACCATCAATTTAAAGAAGGGGAGAAAATCGAGCTTAAGGTAGATATCAAAGAAGAAACCAGAGCTGAGACAATATCAGTTCTTATCTTTCAGTGGCCAAAAGCCACAGGCCAATGTCAGGAGAAAGCGCATGATTAACCTTTCTTTTTTTGTGAAATCTTTATCTTTTGGCTTGTTCCTATCCGTCACTCCTTATGCTTGGAGTCATAGTGATGAGCCCCATGGTAAGCCCGCCACCGAGGCTGCTTCAGAAAATAACCTAGAGATTCCTCAAAGAATTTTTGTCTCTAAATCTGATCAGTTCAAACATCAGCTTTTATCTCTGATCGTTAGCGTCCAAGAAGGTTCAGTTCTTCATACCCTTCCAGGAAAGCTGATGCCAAGTCCTCAAGGCTATGCACAGATCCAAGTGGCTCAGCCTTCAAGAGTGGTTATAGATCCTAATTTCCCAATGCCTAATCCTGGTGATATGGTAGAAGCCAATCAAGTTGTTGCCGTCTTAGAACCTCTTCTTTCCACGGGAGATTTGACCTCTCGCAAATCAGATTTCTATAAAGTAGAAAGCGAAATTTCTATCTTAAAAAAAGAAGTTGAGAGATTAACATCTTTGAAGGATTTTTCCCCTAAAAAGCGGCTTGAGAAGGCTCAGATTGAACTGAATCGAGCTGTTAAACAAAGAGACCAACTTTTAGACACCGGTTTGGGAAGAGAAATTCTACGGTCTCCTCTTAAAGGAAAGGTAGGCGATAGTCACCTTTTGCCAGGCCAAGTCGTGCAGCCTGGCCAGCCTGTTCTTGAAATTATCAATCCACAAGAATTGCGTGTTGAGGCTTATACCTACAATTATCCTTTAGCCGAAAAAGTCAAACAGGCTTATTTAAAGGATCCTTTCAAAGAAGAAGTTTCTTATCCTTTGAAAAACTTAGGCTTTAGCCCTCGCGTTGGCGAGAAGGATCAAGCCCGTCATATTCTCTTTTCTCTTTCTGAATCCCCTTCAAACCTGATGATGGGTATGGCTGTTGATATCTTGGTTGAAACAACAGATACAACGAAAAAGATTATCGTTCCTCAAGAAGCTCTTCTTAAAAAAGGTAATACCTATGCAGCGATCGTGTTTGCGGAACCAGAAGTTCTCATCCAAAGATCTGTTCAAATTGGCAGAATTATAGAAGGTCAAGCAGAAATCCTCTCTGGTCTCAAAGAGGGAGACAAAATTTTAAAAGATGTCAGCGGTTTAAAGAACGTCATTACAAAGGCTTAAAATGTTTAATGGGTTGATTCAATTCTCGCTTAAAAATCGCTGGTTTGTCCTCCTTGCCTATTTAGGCATTTTGGTTTACGGCACAGTTAGCCTCAAGAGTATTCCTGTCGATGTTTTTCCAGATCTGAATCGCCCTACTGTCACCCTCATGACCGAAGCATCAGGCTTGGCCCCCGAAGAAGTCGAACAACAAGTTTCCTTTCCCATTGAAAGCGCTATGAATGGCTTACCAGGAGTAACGCGCGTTCGCTCTACGTCTGGTATTGGCTTATCAGTTGTATATGTAGAGTTTGACTGGAAAACTGATATTTATCGGAACCGCCAATTGGTCAATGAACGTTTAGGAACGACTTTGCCACAACTTCCAGTAGGCGTGGTTCCGGTCTTAGGCCCCATTTCTTCGATTATGGGGGAAATTCTTCTGATTGGATTAACCGCAATCCAAGGCAAAACTTCTCCTATGGATTTACGCATCATTGCTGATTGGACGATTCGCCCTCGTCTTTTAAGCATTCCTGGTGTTGCCCAAGTTATCCCTATTGGAGGTGAAGTAAAGCAATACCAGGTGCTTCCTTCTTTAAACAAAATGCTCGTTTTAGATGTCTCGTTAGAAGATCTTCTTAAAACCCTTCAAGGTTTCAGCCAAAATACGACCGGCGGATACATAGAAAAAGGAAAGACTGAATCTCTCATTCGCTATTTAGGACAGACATCATCTTTAGAAGATCTTGGCAAAACGATTATCCGTTATGAAGAAGGCCAATCTTTAACGCTTGCTCAAGTGGCTAAGATTCAGTTTGGTGCCAATTTCAAACGGGGAGATGCGAGTGTGGATGGAAAACCTTCAGTGATCTTGTCTGTTCAAAAACAACCTGGCGCTAGCACGGTTGCTTTAACCCAAGAAATAGAAAAAGCCCTCTCTGACATTCAAAAAACATTGCCAGAAGATATAAAAGCAGATCGGATTCTTTTTAAACAAGCCACCTTTATTAATAACTCTATTAGCAACATCGAGGGAGCTCTGCGAGATAGTGCTCTTTTCGTGATTATTATTCTCTTTGCTTTTTTAATGAATTTCCGAACAACCTTCATTAGTTTAACAGCGATTCCTCTCTCTCTTTTGATAACGGCTATGATCTTTCATAGTTTTGGTCTGAGCATTAACACAATGACTCTGGGGGGATTAGCCATTGCCATTGGGGAGTTGGTTGATGATGCGGTGGTGGATGTCGAAAATATCTTTAGGCGTTTGAAAGAAAATTTACAAAAAGCTGATCCTCTTCCTGTTTTACAAGTCGTTAAAGAAGCATCTATTGAAGTCAGAAGCTCTATTGTTTACGCCACAGCTAAAGAAGCATCTATTGAAGTCAGAAGCTCTATTGTTTACGCCACAGCTATTGTTATCTTGGTGTTTTTGCCCTTATTTGCTTTAAGCGGGATTGAAGGTAAGCTCTTTGCCCCTTTGGGGGTTGCCTATATCGTTTCTATTTTAGCTTCCTTGGTTGTATCCATTACGCTCACCCCTGTTCTTTCTTATTATCTTTTGCCTAAACTAAAATCGTAACTACCCAGGTTGGGAAAGAAAAAAGTGTTTAAAGTTTTGTTCAAATCATTCATAAGTTTTGTATGGATAAAAAAGATAAAGAGATAGAAGCCCTCAAAGAAGAGATAGTCGTACTCAAGGCAGTTATTGTG
>CAIVFQ010000081.1 GCA_903905285.1 uncultured Alphaproteobacteria bacterium | reverse complement strand
CCATACAAAACTTATGAATGATTTGAACAAAACTTTAAACACTTTTTTCTTTCCCAACCTGGGTAGTTACTTTAATTTGCCTTCACAACTTAAAACTTCGGATTTGTTATAAATTGAATTCATATGGGCTGGACACAGCTATAAACCCCCTCTATGATAAAATTATATTTTTAAAAGTAGGATAAATACGTTATGTTAGCCCTAAGATTACTGGCCATTGTAGGCCTCTTCGCTCTTTCTACCATTCCTTTCGCTGTTGCTGAAAATGATAATGAGTCTCATCCCATGAGCGAAGGACCACAAGAAGAGGGAGCTGAGGGCCCAGGCGCAGAAGGTCCAGGAGCTGAAGTCCCAGGAGATGAAGGTGAAGAAGAGCATATCGACTAGGTTTTGGCCGATACCTAAGGGGGAAATTTACCCCTTCTTTAGAAATATTTTGTAGAGTTGAGTATTATGCAATTTGCTGATGCTTTTTATTTCCCCATGTCGCAACAAGACAAGCTCAATGCTGATTTCCCAAAACTGCATGTTGTTTTGATTTCGCGTAACCCGCACATTGAACTGTGTGAAGATATCCACCTTCTTTGCGAAATTATTGTCCACCATGATTTCGAAAACCTACCAGAAATCAGCCGCTTTAAAAAAATTGATGCCATCTGTTTGGATAATGATTCTTTAGGCGCTGAAGCTTTTGATTTTTTAAGAAAGCGGTCTTGCCAGAAAGTTTTGGCTTCGATTCCTGTTATTCTTATCACTCAAAATACTGAAACCCCTTTAGAAATTTTCACAGATGGAGGCATTCAAGACTATTACGTAGGCTGTTTAAAAAACCGTTTATTTGCGCTGCGGTTTAAAAATTTTATCGAGCTGCACTGTTTAAGAAAAGCTGACTCAAAAGATGAGCCTGCTGATCAGTTTGATTTAGCCTTTATGGCTTACTATGACAAACTGACAAACTTGCCAAATCGTCAATTATTTCAAGAACGTGTTGAAGATAAAATTCGTCGAGCCAATTATAATCTTTCAAATTTCGCTGTTCTATTTTTAGACTTGGATGGGTTCAAATTAATCAACGATCAAAACGATCACCAAACGGGGGATTGGCTTTTAAATCAAGTTGGATTACGGCTTAAAAACTCTTTAAAACGGGTTGATACAGTTGCCCGTTTGGGGGGCGATGAATTTGGTGTTCTGGTTGACCAAGTGAACGATAAAACAGCCCTTGAAAAAATCGCCCATCGAATTTTATACCGCCTAAGCACCCCCTATAATTATAACGGTCATTCTTTAAAAATTCATGTCAGCATTGGTATTGCCTTGTTTCCCCAAGACGGTAAAACGTATGCACACCTGGTTCATCAGGCCGACCAAGCCATGTACACCGCAAAGAAAAAAGGCAAAGGTCAGTTTGTCTTTTCTGGTGAATAGCCCTATTTTCCCAAGTATCTTACCAGAAAAAGTTGAAGAGCCTCTCTGGATTCCTCTAAGCCTTGCTCGGCCGCCAACGTAAAACAGTACTGAGCTTTCCGCAGATCTTTGAATCGTTGGGTATTTGGTAAGATGCCTTCAAACATTTTTCCTGCATGGTATAGAGCTTCTGTATTACCCTTTTCACCTGCCTCAAATAAGTAAGGAAGCGCTTTTTTATAGCGTTTATTTTTGTAAAGAATTAATCCCAAATTTCCAACGGAAGCAGAAAACCCACGCTCAGCGGCAAAGGATAAATAAGAGATAGCTTCTTCAGTTTTACCTTCACTGTACAAAATCATCGCCAATTCATGAATAGCGGGCAAAAAATTTGCCTTTGCTGCCTTCGCATAACAAGCTTTGGCTTTTTTACGATCAGCCTGTTTAATAGCCGGGGAAAGGGCTGCTGCGTCTGGATACAAACGAGAATCAGCATGAATACCACCCAACTCGAACATAGCATTAGGGTACCCTTGATTGGCAGCTCGCGTAAAAAAATCGTAACTACCCAGGTTGGGAAAGAAAAAAGTGTTTAAAGTTTTGTTCAAATCATTCATAAGTTTTGTATGGATAAAAAAGATAAAGAGATAGAAGCCCTCAAAGAAGAGATAGTCGTACTCAAGGCAGTTATTGTG
>CAIVFQ010000080.1 GCA_903905285.1 uncultured Alphaproteobacteria bacterium | reverse complement strand
TGCCTCGGGAAAGACACAGCAGCGAGATCGGGCTTTTACTTTTCTTTATATAGGAATGAATTTTGGTAATTTTGTGGGGCTTATTACGTGTGGAACACTTAGCCATTTTTATGGTAAACAAAGCATTTTCCCGGTTCTAGGACTTATCTTTTTCGTGTCCGTAATTTGTTCCGACCGTTATTTTAAAAACAGTCCGCTTTTGTCAAAAAAGGGCAAGCATCCCCCCCGTAATATCAGAGCAATCACGTTTATTTTCTTATCAATAGCTGGAGCCTTTATCACGTTACGTTGGCTTTCAAACACTTTTTTAATAGTAGTCGTAGGTTTCTGTGTGATTTTGATTATGTTGGGGAAAATATTTAGAGAGAGCACCCCCGAAGAAAAAAATAATTTACTCGTAATAAGCTTGCTGACTATGCTTTTTTCTGGGTACTGGATTTTTGCTGAACAAACTGGGAGCTCGATAACTCTCTACGTTGAACGTGTGGTTGATCGTAGTTTTTACGACAATACAACACTTCCTACACTTTTTTTTCAGTCCCTCAACCCAGCTCTAGTCGTTTTGTTGGGCCCCTTACTAATAAGATATTGTTTCCAATACAAAAATGAAATCACACTTCCTGAGGTCTTTAGAAGATTTGGAGGAGGATTCTTCTTTATGGGACTCTCTCTCTTATTGTTGGGTATAGGCACACCCAATCCTGGAAAAACGCTTGTTTCACCAGTTTGGATTAGTTTGGCTTACGTATTTCAAGTCTTAGGAGAACTGCACATTATTCCAATTGGTTATGCGGTGGTTTCAAGGCTATCACCAAGAAAACATTCAGCAACAATAATGGGAATTTGGATGGTAGCAGTTTCTTTTGGGCACTACTTCGCTTCTGTAGTAGCAAAGTCTACTTTTACTGGAAAAGAACCTTCTATTTCGGAATCAATCGAACAATATAAGGCATTTTTCAGCGAAACCGCATTAATCTCAATTGCATGTTCTTTAACAATTTTTGTTTCGGTTTATATAATCAGCCGCTTGACAACGTTTAAAAATTGACACATTGTCAAAACAAGGGTAGAGAAATTTTCACTCAATATGGGGTATTTTTTATGTCGCGAGCTATTGATGTTCCCGTTATTGACCTCTTTCCTTTAGCAACTGATAACTATAATTTAAAGGCCAAAGTTGTGAGTCAAATACATGCGGCTTCGAGATCGCATGGTTTTTTTTACGTGTCGGGGCACAGGATTGATTTGGATAGGTTGCGGAATATTACAACAGAGTTTCATCGCGTTCTTTCTGATGACGAAAAACAAAGAATAGCCATTAAGGCATACAATAATAAAAATACTCATTTTCGGAATGGTTACTATATGTATATTCCTGGAAAAAAAGCTGTTGAATCTTATTGCTACCTAAATCCATCGTTTACCTCTGATCACCAAGCCATAAAAGCTAACTTATCTCTACATGAGGTGAACATATGGCCTCAGGTACCAATTAGTGGATTGCGGGAGTTCTACGAGAGCCACTACTGGGAAATGTTTGATCTTGCGACACTGTTGTTACGAGGATATGCACTTGCACTTGGAAGGGATGAAAACTATTTTGGACTCTATTTTAAGAAGATTGATACTTTGTCATCAGTCTCTTTGATAAGATATCCCTATTTGGAGAAATACCCTCCTGTAAAAAAAGGACAAGATGGCAGAGAGCTGGGATTCGAAGACCATTTAGATGTATCGCTCATAACCATTCTATGTCAAACTTCTGTAGATAATCTTCAAGTTGAATATGAAGGCGAGTGGAGAGACATACCCGCATCCAAAGAGCATTTACTCATAAATGCAGGGACATACATGTCACATATTACGAACGGATATTTTCATGCTCCCAATCACCGTGTCAAACATATAAACGCTGAGCGTTTATCGTTACCTTATTTTGTTAACTTAGGAAACGACAGCACTATAGAGCCTTTCTTCCCCTTTGGCGTTGAGGGCGGTATTAAAAATGTCCCTATCCCTTATGGCAAATTTTTAAATCATGGTCTACATGCGTTGATAGAAAAAAACGGGCAAACGTAATACGGATTACACTTTGATGAAATGAACCGCTCTCCCCATGGACCAAGACTCCCTCCTCCACACGAGTTCAGCGTGTGTCTTGAAGTAGATCTTCGTCAAATCCGCAACAATTATCGATTCATTCAAAGCAAATGCGCTGTTGCTTGTGGTGCAGTTGTTAAGGCTAACGGCTATGGTCTGGGGGCTGTTAACATTTCATCAGCATTGTATCAAGAAGGCTGTAAGGACTTTTTTGTAACAAGTCTTGATGAAGCCATCCTGCTGAGAAACAGCAATGCTTTCCCAAAGAATATCAATCTTTATATATTCAACGGTGTGACGCCTAACACTGAAGAGTTATTCTACCAATACAACCTTATTCCTGTGATTATTTCGTTCGGACAAATAGAGCTTTGGGCAAATTTTGCAAAAATTAAAGAGAAAAAGTTACCGGCCATTATTCATATAGATACTGGGATATCCAGAACAGGTTTGTGTCCAGAATATCAAAAGATATTATGTGAAAATCCCGATATTCTAAAGGCTTTTGAGATCAAGGCTATAATGAGTCATTTGGCATGTGCAAACAAAGAAAATCATCCATATAACCTTGTTCAATTGAATCGATTTAAAGAGTTCATTAATTTCTTCCCAGGCTATGCCTATTCACTTGTTGGTTCTGTGGGAAGCGCACTTGGTCGTGAATATCATTTTGATTTAATAAGAGCGGGTTTCGGTTTATATGGTTCCACAAAAATTTTGCCAGGATGTGATTTAGCTGCTCGTTTGTGGGCGCGTATAATACAGATTCGCGACATACCTAAAAACACGTATGTTGGTTACGAAGCTGAGTATAAGTCTGACACTGCAAAACGTTTGGCAGTAATAGGAATAGGATATGCAGACTTTTGGGTTCATCCCAACGATAAAAATCTCGCGCTTTCTCTCCATGGAAAAAGAATATCACCACTTGGGAGAGGATCTATGGATCTATTAACTGTGGATATTTCGGATTTTCCCAAGGATGAGATTAAGATTGGTGATTGGGTACAATTACTGGGGCCAGACATTTCCCTACAAGAAGCTGCGAGACTTTCACAAACTACTCCAGCGAAAATTCTCGCCTCTTTAGGCGGAGGACGCTATCACAGAATTTACTACGATGATGGCATTAGTTGGAGACCATCTCAAACTGGGCGATCAGGCTGACAAAGATAGAGCAGTTTCATTATTTTGGTTCATTTTTGGATATCAACGTTTGAAAGAGTCACTGAGTTCATTATAAAAAGTTTTGTTTGTTGATTGCGACTTACAGTCTAGATATTAATCTGCCAGCTTCAGCTGGCTGTCATTGGGATAAAAGCGTTTTGTATCGGCTTACCAGGGGCAATAAGAATGTGTTCCATCTTTTCTTCTTAAACAAACTGAAGATGCTTGTCCAGTCTGAAGTATCATTTGTATAAGTTTAGGTAATAATTTGAGGTTGTTTGTATTTGTCAGAGAGCAAGGCACAAAGGACAGAAACCAAGCTGACAAGAACACAGACAAAAAGATGTATGATTATGTGGCTGCGAATCTCCTCAAATTACGTCTAACAGCCACCAACAAAGCATTCAAGCAGCCTCCCAGTATTCCTTTCCGGTAATCTCTGCAAAAAAGCGCTTTCCATCGTTTTTCATGTAACCTATGTGGACTTTAAGGGCACTTTGGCGTTTCAACGCTTTTCTTAAAGATTGTGAGAGTTTCTTGGAGCCGGCCATCAAAAACTCAGCTGTTTCCACATTGTGTTTTTTGTATTCCTTATCCACAAATAATTGTTTGATTTTCTTTCCCGTCAGTTCCTCTGCTTTTTCTAACGTGCCTTTAAGAGTGTGCCCATCGTAGGGATTGCCGTGCAAAGCTTGCGAGCTGACAACCCAGTACTTTTTTATTTAAAAGTGCCCTGCCAATAACAGAAAGCTCAGCAAAGGCTGTATCATTACCGAGTGTTATTGAATCAACTAGTGCTGATTTGTTTGCATATAGGATGAGAGTCTTTGATGTTGAATAAGCATGGCGGCCGGCATTCTTAATCCCTATAAGGAACCTTGTTTTTCTTTCTCTTAATGTAAACATATTCTCTCGGGTCTTTGAAAACAAGATAAGGTCTTGTATATAACAACAAAAATTAATACCAGCCTGTCCTATCTCAAATTAGAAAAGTGTGCCCTTTCATTTTGCCATGCCTATCCGAACAATGCCTGTGATGTTGTAGGATTTGCATGAACGCAGGCACCAAGAGCCCTAAAAAACAGAGAATCAGGATCATGGCGTCTGTTAAATCTAAAGGTGTACTCCGCAAGATATTGGCTCAAATACTTT
>CAIVFQ010000079.1 GCA_903905285.1 uncultured Alphaproteobacteria bacterium | reverse complement strand
CAACGAACATTCGTCTACAGTGACAAAGCGCTCTGTCACGTCAACAAGGCAACCCTGCCTATATTAAAATAAACAAGGGGGCTTTTAAAAAACCCAATCACGCACCCGACTCATCTCAGATGTAACTAAACCACCACCTATAACCATAACAAAAAAAGATTAACAAATTCTGAATCCATAACTTTTCATGAGCGGGATTCTATAAAACACCTTGAAGCTTGCAGAACGTAATGGTGTTATTTATTTATTTGCGCTATTATGCCGAAGAATTTTCAAAAACTAATATCATCTAAATAAACCCTATGAAGACAAATTTGTATGTTGCGTCTTTATTTTAACCGACAACTATTCACTTTATTGGTGCTTGGCTTTTCCAGTGGCGTTCCGTTCCTGTTAATTCTGTCTACCCTTAGTTTTTGGCTAACAGAGTTTCATGTCAGCAAAAGTATCTTGGGTCTTTTGATGGTAACCAGCATTCCGTACAGCCTAAAATTTTTATTTACCCCTTACATTGAAACCATCCCCCTGCCCTTTTTAACAAAAAGACTTGGGGCTTATAAAAGTTGGGGCTTAGTCTCTCAGATTGCCCTTGTTGCCTGCATCATGGCGCTAGGACACTGCAACCCAGCCCAAAACCTTTGGCTTTGTGCGGGCCTGTCGCTTTTAATCTCATTCTGTTCAGCCATTCAAGATATTGCCATTGATGCCTATCGTCTCAGCCTTTTATCCCACCCGAACAAGTCAAGGGCTTTACTAGGACCAGGGGCAGCCATGGAATCGATTGGCTTTCGCTTAGGCATGTTAATGTCGGGGGCGGGAACGCTTTATTTGGCATCTATCTTTGATTGGCCGACGGCTTACACCTTTACAGCCCTGACGTTAGGGATTGGAATGGTGACTTTTATAACTATTTCTCAGCCGAAAATTACGAACGAAAGACCTAAAAATAATTTACATGCGCTGAGTCAATGTTGGAAAAGCTTGTTTAACCAACCTTATTTTTGGTCTTTGGTGTGTTTTATTATGTGCTTCAAAATAGCTGACACCGTTTTAAATTCCATGTCAGCGCCATTTTTATTCGAACTCGGCTTTACAAAAATTGAATATGCCCAAATTTCTAAATTTTTTGGCATCAGTTTGATGGTCACAGGTGGCCTTGTGGGCGGCGCAGTCATTCAGTATTTGGGGTTAAAGCAGACCATTATTCTATGCGCCCTTGTTCAAACTTTATCGTGTCTTATGTTCGTTATTCAAGGGTGGGCTGGGCATGATATGCGGATTCTTATGCTGACCATTGGGGTTGAAAGTTTGTGTTCTGGCCTTACGGCTACTGCCTTTATTGCTTACCTGTCGCATTTTTGCAAAGGCGATTATTATGTGGCGCAGTTCACGCTTTTATATTCCTTGGGATCTTTTAGCCGTGTGATCATCTCGGCCTTATCGGGGTCATTTGCCGATTTATTTAGTTGGACGGCCTTATTCTTTTTTGCAAGCACCGCCTGTGTACCGGTGATATATTCGCTGATGAAAACGCAAAGAAAATTGGTATAAATTTCATGAAGACAGGCCCTAAACAGAAACGCCTCGCTGATGCTTTGAAAAAGAACTTGTTAAAGCGAAAGCAACAAAAACAGGAAAGACAAATAAACACTGAATTAGTGAATGTTTCACCAGAGCAAGAGTTAGAAAAAGCATCCATTCAAAAAGTAAGCGGCCCTCTTGCAAAATTATGAATTGTGTTTTGCATAAGAATAACAATAAAGTCTAATAAAAAGAATCATACCTTTTAACAAAGTATATTCGAAAAGAAAATTAGTTAGTTGATCTTTGGAAAATAGTGAATTTTAAGAGAGTTTTAAAGGCCAAAGCGTCTTAGAACTTAGAAATTGATAACATAAAGGAAGTTGTATGTCACAAGCGTCTAAACCCAGGGTTTCTTCGCGCCGCCTTTCAAGAATAAAAGGTGTTCAGGTCTTGTATCAACACGAATTGACGGCTAACGACATAAACGAGGCCATTAACCAGTTTGATGATACAACCTCAGAGGGAGAGACCCCCGAAGACTTTAAACGATTGTGCCATGACGTTGATTTCTTGAAAGAAATCGTTTTAGGGGCATATGAGAATCAGCCGTCTATTGATGAGGAGATATCAGCTCACCTTTCTGAAGGTTGGCGTTTAGAACGACTTCCGATTGTGGTTCTAAGCATTTTGCGAT
Organism: uncultured Alphaproteobacteria bacterium; assembly: GCA_903905285.1. Lineage (GTDB taxonomy): Bacteria > Pseudomonadota > Alphaproteobacteria > Paracaedibacterales > CAIULA01 > Finniella. The sequence continues at coordinate 2,687 of CAIVFQ010000079.1, read as the reverse complement.
TGGCCATTTATGAACTAAGGCATCAACCCCTTATTCCTCCAGCCGTTGTCATTAACGAATACATAGAAGTAACCAAAGATTTTTTTGGTGAAGCAGAAACATCTTTTGTTAACGGAATCCTAGATGTAATTGCTAAAAAAACTCGCTAAGGAAGTCAGGGACTCATTCTTAAGGCGTAAAGTGTTGGAAAATCGCCGTTATTTTAAAAAGAATTTTTTTAAATTAAACTCCTTTTATTTTAAAGAATGTCTCTTTTATTAAACTATTTTTAACAAATTATCTGTAAATTAGAATTAAGAAAACAAAAATATAGGTTGGACTATGAAAGAAGCTTATTTTGAAACCGTTGTCATGATCGAGAGATTACACCGGTTGTTCCTGGAAGTTATAAAGATTGAACTTGACCGTTTAGGCACGCCCGATATCAACAACGTGCAAGCCTTGGTTTTATATAACATTGGTGAAAACCAGCTAACAGTCGGCGAGTTAACAAACCGTGGCTACTACTTGGGTTCGAACGTGTCATACAACTTGCGTAAGATGGTTCAAAACGACTATGTCGTTCAAATTCCCTCACCGCATGATCGACGCTCTAGTCACGTTAAGTTGTCAGCAAAAGGGGTGGCCCTTTTCAGCAAACTAGACAAGGTTCTGGGGGGACATGCCCAAACCTTACAAGACAAAGTGGCCGGTTCGGGCGACATGACGGCTTTTGTGAATACGTTGAGAAAGCTAGAAGGATTTTGGTCTAGTTTCTTGACTCGCTAGAATCTTTAGTGGTGGCTACTACCTTTGGTAGTGGCTACTTCTTAGCAGGATGTTCCTTGGTAAGCGCATCGATAACGCCGCACAGGGTTTTTACATCTTGCTGAGTCAGATCTTGGCGCGTGAATAAGTTTTGCAAATTACGCCACATAATGGGTTTTTTGGATAACACCCGCCAAAAGTTTGTTTGGTCTAATCGATTTTCTAAAAGACGTAAAAACCCACCGACCTGGTCTTGGGTTGCTAAGCTTGTGTCACCCAATTGCAGGTAAGACTCCACACCACCTTGTGGTGATAGACCTTGAAACCATTCATAAGCAATGACAGAAACAGCTTGTGCCAAATTTAAAGAAGAAAAGTCAGGATTAACAGGAATTGTAATTGCCTTGTAACAACGCGCGATATAGTCGTTGGTTAGCCCCGTTCTTTCAGGCCCAAAAACAATACCTATGCGCCCCTGTTGATAGGACGGCTGTCGAATCAATTCTACAAAAGTTTTTGGCGTTTCGTAAGCCTTAATCATGTCCCGTTTGTAAGCAGTGGCAGCAAAAGTAAAGTTCAAATCGGCAATCGATTCTTCAAAACTTTCCGTAATCATAATGGGACCTAGTAAGTCGAATGCGCCCACAGATAAGGCTATGGCTTTAGGGTCAAGAGGGCTTGTTTTTGGTTTAACAAGCCTTAACTGCGTCAACCCAAAATTCGCCATCACCCGCGCCACAGAACCCAAATTCTCTGGCAGTTGCGTTTCAACAAGAATAACAACAGGTTTCATTGTTTAAACACCCATTTCATCACACACCCCTTGAAAATACTTTGTCATTGCGAACCCTTAACACGCAGTGTGCATCTTTACAACTCTGGGTTATTTTTTCTGATATCCTCTGATTGCATTATAGAACTGGAAAAACCAGCGGACAGAAGCATCATAGCGACTAAATACACGATCTCCATTGTCTTCTGCATCAAAAATGAGGCTCTTTTGCGCATTTTGGTCACCATCACCCGCACGTTCCATGGTATAGGCGCGCTTTACCTCTTCTGCTTCAAATTCTTCTGCGAGCGAAGAAGCAGAAGGAAAAGGCATGGAATAATAGCCACATTTGTGGGACCTTTGCACACGCGGTAAGGGGCACCTTAACGCAGCTTGAATGAGCATTTTTTTGCATGTTGGTTGCCAGCACTTGCGCATGCAACAATGTCATCAAATGTTGCAGCAGCATCAAATCCAAATTTTCCACACAGTGCCGCCTGAATGAGACTCTCTTGTGCATGTTGCTCACCAGCGCGTTCGCGTTTCTTAAGATAAGCGTACCCTGTCGTAGCATTAAATCCAAGTCTGTCATTCCATGCTGCCTCATCGAGCTGTTGCTGTGCCTCAATGCTCACCGCTGGGCCAGCTTCTTCCAACGCCTGAAAAGCCTCGGCATATCTCCTCGCCGCCATTAGCAGATAACCCCGAAGGGCGCTTGCAAACTGGGGCGTATAGTGGGCATTAATGAGGTGAATAAGCTTACCATCATCGATAAGTGTCATTCGATTCTCAAACAGCTCGTGAAATTTACGCTGTGCATAGGCGATGCCATCCTGCAAAGGGAGCATCTTTATCCTAGCGGATCCTGGTCCCTCTTGCATAAAATCGGCTGGTTTTACTGACGATTCAGAGGCTGCTGCTTGTACAACACCAACGCCGGCTGATAATGACACAATTATTAAAAGCATATTATTCAGAATATTTTTCATAAAACTAAATATATTAATGTTTGAATATTGCATATTTATGGATTTATTGCTCATTTTAAACTCAATGACAGCCAGCTGAAGCTGGCAGGTTGCTATCTAGACTGGAAGTCGCGGTCAATCTAAAGATAAGTTATGCAAATTATCTGTTTTGTGAGCATCTGTATGATTGTCGATGTAGT
>CAIVFQ010000078.1 GCA_903905285.1 uncultured Alphaproteobacteria bacterium | reverse complement strand
TTCGAGGCTTTCTCTCAACGAGACGCAAACAGGGGTTTAATATCTTTCATGCCATCCTAAATCCTCAGTTCTGCCCACAATAAACCTGGGTAGTTACAAATAATTGTTAATTGTGTATTTTTTCTCTGTCGTGACGGGAAGTCTCATAAAAAAAACTTGACGCAAGATAAACTTTGCCCTATAATTACGTAGTTATATCAATCTGGTTTTTTGAGGGGAAAGTTTAATTGGACGAATACAGCGTAGTCAATGTTACTACTGAAAATAAAGATCACTTCATCACAAAAAATGGCATTCGATATGCCGGCACCCATTTGATTCTAGATTTATGGGGCGCCAAAAATCTAGACAACTTAGACCTTGTTGAGCAAACCCTGCGTGAAGCCGTAGACATTGCCGAGGCAACATTACTCCACATTAATCTGCATCATTTTGAACCCAATGGTGGTATTTCAGGGATGGCCGTTTTGGCTGAATCGCACATTAGCATCCATACCTGGCCAGAACATGGTTATGCGGCTTTAGATTTGTTTATGTGTGGAAAGGCCAAGCCCCATAAATGCATAGATGTTTTTAAGAAATCTTTTTACCCCGAACGAATTATGGTAAGCGAACAAATGCGCGGAGGAACAGCTTAAATGGTTGATCAACAATGGTTCCAGGAAACATTATACCCAGATTGGGGACAACGGTTTCGCATAGAGAAAGTTTTATTCGAACAAAAAACGCCCTTCTTTCATTTAATCATTTTTGAGAATTCTCAGTTCGGACGGGTAATGGCCCTTGATGGCGTTATTCAAACAACCGAGTCTGATGAACATGTCTACCACGAAATGCTGACCCATGTTCCCCTGTTTGCCCATGGCAATGCTGAACAGGTTTTGATTATAGGCGGCGGTGATGGCGGCATCCTTCGGGAGGCTTTAAAACACCCCGTTCAGTCTATTACCATGGTTGAAATTGACCGCACTGTGATTGACGTCAGCCAACGCTATCTCCCCAACCATTCGGCAGGGGCATTTGACGATAAACGCCTTAACTTGGTTATTGATGATGGCGCACGATTTGTAACCACAGATTCGGGATTCTATGACGTGATCATCGTTGATTCGACTGACCCCTTAGGGCCAGGGGAAGTTCTTTTCACCCAAGAGTTTTATCAGGGCTGCCATCAACGGTTAAAGCCAGGCGGACTATTGGTGACGCAAAATGGGGTGCCATTTTTACAAAAGCAGGAACTACAAAACAGCCACCAACGGCTTTCAAAAGTTTTTCAAGATGTCACGTTTTATACAGCGGCTGTTCCCACCTATGCTGGCGGACTGATGACATTAGGTTGGGCCACTGATAATAAAAACTTGCAACACACAGCCTTGAAGTTACTGGAGGAAAGATTTAAAAATAGCTGCCTCAGAACACAGTATTATACCCCCCAGCTTCATCAAGCCAGCTTTGCTTTGCCAGCTTTTGTTAAAAAGTTTTTAGACTTTTAACTCACCCACCCACACCCTTCGGAGGAAATTTGCCGGTTGAGTAATGTAGGGATTATGGTTTCCCTGTTCTTTAAAGATAATCTCATCGCGTCTCATTTCCTCCGCACTAACAGGGTCTTCTTCGTGCCACTTAATCATTGTTGGGATATCAATAACTTCTGACATAAAGCTCAAGGCATTTTTATAACGGGTAAAAAAGTACGAACAAGCACGGGCTATACTTCCTTTGGAAATACGATTCGGTTCGAACCTACTTTCTTCTGGATTTTGATTTATATAAATTTTGCAGGTTTTTCCATCATTTTTGCGCGGCTTTTTAATGATTTGACCGCTTGCATTTAAAAAGAAGGCTTTTCGACCATTAATATCTGCAAATTTTAAATTTGCACGCAGAGTGTTAAGGCTTTCAAAGCAACTATAAAGATGGTGAAGATCAGACTTCATAACCATTGATTCTTTTCCATAAAAACGGCTTTGTGGCACCACGTGCTCGCAGTTAAATTTCAGAAAATTTTTAAAATCTAAACAGCCATAAATAGAAGGGGATTTTATTTCATCACGTAATATTCGCGTGGCTGTTTCATAAGAATTTTGCTTCATTTTCTTTAGTTGGAATCTGCCTCGGACAATTCCCAACCGTTCCTTTAGAGGAGTATCTTTCCTAAATTCGAAGTCTAACAGATCCGTTGCAGCCAAACTTTGACAAAATAAAAGACCTAGAGCTAAAATCGCCTTTAATGCGCCCATAGAATATAGACTCCACTTGATATTACAACGAAAAATATATCAAATAGATCTCAACTATTAATTTTCAGTAAATTAAACAGCCCCAGACAAGTAAAATTCTTAAATCTTCTTGATTTCAGCCAAAAAAAGTCTATCTTTAGTATGTTGATGCAAATCAACTATGGCGATAAACAGCATGTGAAATAGACGGAGCGGACCCGGGGGCGGTACCCGGCGCCTCCACCAAAAATATGGGGGCGAAATAGGATCGACGTACGTAGTAAAGATATGGTTTTTGCCCGGCATTGTTCCGCCGTTATCGGGCTATATTTATAGGTGCCAATTTAAACAGCACTCGCTTAGTTGGTGTAAACCGTAATCGTCGTCGGAGAGCTGCAAATGCTAACCGCAACGGTCAACGTTTTGCACTTGCTGCCTAATCTTCAGTATTACTGTCGATAAGGTTGTAAAACTAGCGCGGTACGGGGGCAACCGGGCAACAGAATGCCCCCACTTGTTAAAGGGACTAGAACTTGATTGAGGCTAAGGTGAACAAAAAAGACCAACTTGATTACGAAACGATGGTGCAGGTGGCGTTGCGTGCCGTTGTGCGTGAATCTTTGTCCGTAGCCGCTAATCATGGCTTTTTGGATCTTCATCATTTTTATGTAAGCTTTGCAACGGATCATCCGTTGGTTCAGCTGCCAGATTATTTGCGTGAACAATATCCCGATGAAATGACAATTGTCTTGCAACACGAGTATTGGGATCTAGAGGTTGACGAAACCCGTTTTGCCGTGACTTTATGTTTCGATGAAATAAACGAACGGCTTGTTATTCCTTTCGAATCGATTATCAGTTTTGTTGATCCATCAGTTAAGTTTGGTCTGCAATTTATCCCTGAGTATACGGAACTGGAAAAAGGCGACGAGGAAACGGAAACACCAAAGATTCCGGCTGTTGATGAAAACGGCAACCCCGTATCAAACGTGGTAACTTTGGATACCTTCCGCAAGAAATAGTATGAAGGTTAGAAAAACTCTTCCTGGATTTTCTTTATTAGAAATAGCCATTGTTTTGTGCATTATTGGCATCGTGGGTGGCTTTGGTTTGCCCGCCTTAACCAATATGCTAAAACAGCAAAAAATCAACCGAACCGAACAACATTTAACCCAAATTTCCCAAGCGCTGGCTGGCTATGTCTTGAGCCATAAACACCTGCCTTGCGCTGCAGTACCAGGTGCATCAGGCGAATTGGCAGGCGCCAGCGAAGATAACCGCGTTATTGGCTTGGTACCTTACCGAACCTTGGGGCTGCCTGAAAGTGTCGCGAAAGATGGACACCATCACTGGGTGACGTATGCCGTTGTTCCCGAGCTTACAGGCACCAAACATCTTATGATGCCCCAAACAGACGATTCCCCTGAAAGGGTCTTTTGTGAAATAAGCAGCCCAATAGCCGAAATACAAGTTCATAACCAACAGGGCGAATCTGTTCTATCGGCAGATATCAGAGGTGATTTTATCGCCTGTGTTCTGATTAGTCATGGTCCCAAAGGGGAAGGTTCTTTTACCGACGCAGGCAGCCGCAGGCCAACCCTTTCCCATGACAAGGCTGTAAATGCGGCCGATGATCTGGTATTTATTGATCGTCTGCCTTCTGCGGATCCAGAGAATTTCTTTGATGATACGGTGCGGTGGATCACACGCAATAATTTAATGGCTATCTATGGACAAAAACCGTGTCAAAAACGGGATGATTCCAATCACCCCCTTGACTAAGAAAAGTCACAGACAGGAAATTCTCAAGAGAATTGAGAACGTAGACTGGGCCATTGTCAGTGTCCAAATCAACCATCAGTTACAGACCTATTTCAAAGATCAATCTTTTTTGATTATTGCAGGGTTTAGCCAGCACAAGGACGAGCCGGACATTTTGCCCTTTTTGCGTTTTTGGCAGCAGCAAGGGGGAACGTGTTGTTTGCCTATGGTCGTTGCCTCTGAACAGCCCCTCCTTTTCCGTGTCTGGGATTTAGAAAAACCGTTGGTAAAAGGTGCTTATGGTATTTTGGCACCAACAGAGACTGAACCTGAAATTATACCCGATTTGGTTCTTACCCCTTTGGTTGCCTTTGATCGGCAAGGTTCGCGACTGGGCCGAGGCGCAGGGCATTATGATCTCACCATAAAGGCTTTGCGAAATCAAAACCCAAAAGTACAAATTATTGGCGTAGCCGCTCACCAACAATTTATAGAGTCTCAGGCAACAGAACCCCATGACGAACCCCTTGATGGGGTGGTCACGGATAAAGAGATTCTAAGGTTTAGGTAGCTATACCAAAAATTATAAGCTCCCTTAAGGAAAATCGGCTTAGCTTCTAATTTGCATAAGGAGTCCCGTGTCGAAATGCCGCTTGCTCTAAAGGAGAATATATAATGACAGGAACAAGATTTCCTGCGGCAAGAGCACCCACTGTGAGGCCTACTCTCAAAGTTTTCTCGGCATCTGATTCATCAAAAGCCGTTAAAGTTCTTTGATCTAAAATCGTTTCAAGGTGGATTGAAACTGCTCTATTAAACGCAGCTTTTGCCTGCTTATCTTTACCTAAGTAAGCCAAGAAATTTTCTGAAGCAGACACTTTGACGGGAAGACAGAATACATTTGCCCTAGGAGGACTAGAACCCTCTATATTCTCGAAACGAGTATCAAGACCTATTTCCTTATAATGCCCCCAACTTCCACCCCGCAAAGAAGGGACAGCCATGGCCACTACTGTTCCCTTGTTGGCAATATCTCTTACCAAACTAAAACAGGCCACAGGTGTTTCAGAAACATCGAATGCATAGCTAGGGTCTTGGGAAAGGGCAGGATACTCTTCTAGGTAGTAGGCTTGAGCGTTTCTCAGATAGTCATCATAGGTCATTACAGCAGGTTCTTTTCCATAAACCTTTCTTAAGGCTTCCCCTAATTGAGGTTCGACCGAAAATCTGGTGTTATAAAGGGTGCAAGCACTATCTGTCGGAATAGAAGTCGAGAATATATCGGGGTCGTCCGAACTTAAAGCAACAGTGCACAACACATAAAGAACAGGGATAACCCTTAATAAAATAGATTGAAACATTTATACGTCTTTCGATTAATAATTGATAGTGCCACTGATATAGAGGCAGTCTTATTTAAAGTCAATATATTTCGTTTTAGGATTATCTTACGTAATTTTAAAAAATATAATAAGAAGGCCAGCTATGAACGCCGCCACCAAAGAAAGTTGCCCCCCTGTCACCTGATAGGGTGAAGATGACCGATCGTCACCCCGCCACTTTAACGCCACCGCTGTGGGTATTAAAACAGCCAGAATGCTAAGCGCAATGGCGGCATAGCCTAAGGCGATAATGAATCCATCATTGTAGAATAAGGCAAAAAATACCGGGGGCAAAAATGTTAACAGCGAAACCTTCAATCGTTCAAATTGCGTGATCGTGGGCAAAGAAAGCGTTTCTGAAATTGAATCAAACAGACCAATCGCTACCCCTAAAAACGACGTCGTAATCGCCAAGAACGTGAACAAAGTAATCATCCCGCCTAACAGGGGATTATTCGTAATGGCGTTTAAATTGTGCACAAACCCGGCCACATCTGTCTGGGCAATGGCAGAAGCTTGAGAGGCTGGCAAAATACCAAGGGTCGCTAATTGCCAAAGTAAGTAGATAACCAACGGAAATAAACTGCCCAGCAAAATTACAAACCGCAACTGACGGGGATGAGGTCCCACATAATTGATTAAGGTTGGGATGCTGCCATGAAACCCGAAAGAGGTGAAAAAAACAGGGGCAGCAATGCTTAATGCTGAGAGGCTGCCATGATGGTATGCCAGGTTTTCCAACTGAATATACGGCAAAAGACAAACGATAATACCCGTGAAAACAATCATCTTTAAGGCAAAGAAAAAACGGTTCGCGTAATCAACCATCCGCACACAGGCGTTAATAGACCACCCCAAAGAAATCGTGTAGATAACAGTCGCCACGCTGAAGGGACAATTCAGACCAATAGCCCGAAACCCTTCCTTTAGTAAAGAACTGCTGCCCGTGATGTAGGCCGCCAGCAAGGCATAAAATAATAATAATAAACTGGCTTTGGCAATCACTTGACCCGCGCGGCCAAAGGCAACTTGGGCTAACCCTGCCACGCTGACACCAAGGACAGGGCTTTTTCTTGCCATTCGTAAGTTGATTTCTAAAGTAACCAAGGCGGTAAACGCCATTAAGGCCCACATGGCCGTTAGCAACCACACGCTGTTGAAAAACCCGATCTGTATGGATGTCATGGGCAACGCCAACATCCCCGCCCCAATGGTTGTCCCTGCCACAATAAGCAAGGCACCAGTAACGCGGCTCTTAGAAGATATACTCATAAAAATTCACTTAAAATTTAGATAACAAAGAGTTAAGCTGGTAGCACCTAATTTTGAACGTGCCACAAGGGTTATGAAAAAACAAACGCTTATTTTCGTTTTCCTAATCGTCCTGTCCCTGCTTAGCCCCGGCGCGAACAGCCTGTCTGACGCGTCTCCTGTAAAGGTTGATTTGGCAACATCAACGGCTAAGCCAACGGTAGGAAAACCATTCTGGGTAGCCTTAAAATTTACCCTGGAGCTAGGTTGGCATGTGTATGCGCCTGATACCACCAAAATGGGACAGCCGATCAGCATTGATTGGACGCTGCCAACTGGCCTAAAGCTGATACAGGCGGTCTGGCCACCATCAATCCAAAAAGAACATGATTCACTTGTCAGTTCTGTGTATGAACAAAACTTTTGGATGTTAGCAAAAATGGTTCTGGAAAAGCCGTTTTCCCGCGCCGATTCTATCCTTAAAGCCGATGTGTCTTGGGTTGCTTGTCAAGACGTTTGCAAGCCCGACTCAGCCATCTTAAGCCTTGATTTAAACAACCCCCATTCTTTAACAACGCCTGAGGAATTGAACATTTGGCTAGAGAAAATAGCCAATCAAGACCCTGATATCAATCCTAACGATGACTGGTTTTTGGCCCTTATGCTGGCCTTTTTGGGGGGCATTTTATTGAACCTGATGCCATGCGTGTTGCCTGTTCTGTCGTTGAAGGTTCTTGACCTTTTAAAACCGCAACAAAACAACAGTTCCTTGAAATCCCATGGTTGGGCCTTTACGGCTGGTGTCATGATTAGTTTCTTAAGCTTAGCGGGAATTTTAATTGCCTTAAGGGCTGGCGGTCAAGAATTGGGCTGGGGATTCCAATTGCAATCGTCTTTATTCGTGGCATGCTTAGCCTGTTTATTTTGGATTATGGCCTTAAGCCTGTGGGGCGTATTTGAAATGGGGTTGGTTTTTACCCGCTTACAATCAACCTATCATCACAGTTTATTAGCCACCTTTGCTAATGGCGTTTTGGCCTGTGTCGTGGCTTCGCCCTGTACGGCCCCTTTTATGGGCACGGCCTTAGGTTTTGCCTTGACCCATTCATGGCAAATAGCCTTGGTCATTTTCAGTGGTCTAGGGTTTGGTATGGCCCTGCCCTTTTTGTTGATTTGTCTGTGGCCATCCCTTGCCCGCCTTTTGCCAAAACCAGGGGCGTGGATGGAAAGTCTAAAACATGGACTTGGATTTACTCTGGCGGCAACTGTCTTGTGGTTATTGTGGATTATTGGCCACCAAAAAGGCCTGGACAGTTTATTGGCCGTTGCCGGAACGTTATTAGTCATAAGCGTGGGGACATGGATATGGGGACGATGGTCAGTTCCTTACCGGTCATTAAGCGTGCGGTTGATTTCGCGGCTCATAGGCGGTGCATTCATTGGCGGTTCCGTGGCTGGAATGGTGATGACGGTCAACCCCTCAGCACCCTCGCAAATTAAGGTCGACTGGCAACCTTACAGCGCTGAAACTTTAAACCAAGCCCTTAACAAAAACAAACTTGTGTTGATTGATTTTACAGCAACGTGGTGTTTGACGTGCCAGGTGAATAAGAAAACAACGCTTGAACAACCCAGCATCGCAAAGGCCATTAAGAAACATGGTGTCATTGCTTTACGCGCTGATTGGACACAGCATGACCCGGCGATCACCCAGGCCCTGGCTGAATACGGCCGCAACAGCATCCCCTTGTATGTTCTGTATGGGAAAAACAAAAAACCCATTCTGTTGCCAGCGTTACTAACCACTGATATTTTACTTAAGGCCTTAGAGACGTTAGATAAATAATTTAGGCAAAAGGGTTGAAAATCGTTATTATCGGGTTCTTAGCCCTTAAAATTTAGAATCGTTTATGTCAGTTGTTGTTCGATTTGCCCCTTCCCCTACTGGATATTTGCATATTGGTGGTGTGCGCACAGCTTTGTTTAATTGGTTGTTTGCACGCCATCATCAAGGGAAGTTTTTATTACGCATTGAAGATACTGACCGTGCGCGATCAACGCCTGAGGCTGTTCAGGCCATTCTTGAAAGTCTGGACTGGTTGGGCTTAAACGGCGACGAAGAACCAGTTTTTCAGTTTGAAAGGGCGTCCCGCCATGCCCAGGTTGCCCGGCAATTACTGGCCGAAGGTAAAGCGTATCATTGCTATTGCAGCCCTGAAGAACTTGACCTAATGCGTGAAGAGGCCAAGGCCAAAAGTTTACCCCCCCGTTACGATGGACGATGGCGTGATCGTGATCCGAAAGAGGCGCCAGCTGGTATTTCTCCCGTTATTCGTTTTAAGGCCCCCTTAACAGGGGAAACAATTATTCAAGATCATGTCCAGGGAGTGGTAAAATTAGATAACAGCCAACTGGATGACATGGTTTTGTTACGGGCCGATGGCACCCCAACATACATGTTGTCGGTTGTTGTTGATGATCATGACATGGGCATTACCCACATTATTCGCGGCGACGATCATTTAACCAATGCGTTTCGTCAATGGCATTTATACCAGGCGTGCGGTTGGGCCGTGCCAGAATTTGCGCATATTCCCTTAATTCATGGACCTGATGGTGCAAAGCTGTCAAAACGTCACGGAGCCTTAGGGGCGGAACATTACCGGGATATGGGCTTTCTGCCCGAAGCCATGCGCAATTATTTGCTGCGCCTGGGGTGGAGTCATGGTGATGAAGAAATTATCAGCACCGAACAGGCCATAGACTGGTTTAACCTGCCGGCCATTGGCCGATCACCCGCACGGTTTGATATTGTAAAATTAACCCACCTGAATGCACATTATTTAAAGAACAGTGATGATCAGCGTTTGGTTGGTTTGATTGAACCGTTATTAAAAGAAAAAGGTTATGCTTTGGATGCAGAGTCAGAACAACGCCTGATTCAAGGAATGCCTGGGTTAAAAGAACGGGCAAAAACCCTTATTGAATTGACTGACAGCTGCCTGTTTTATTTCAAGGTGCAACCGTTCGATGACAAAGCCAAAGCCTTGCAAACACCTGAAACCTTGAAATATATTCAGCACCTTGTTGAAAAATTCGAAACCTTAGAAAGTTTCATACCTGAAACGATCGAACAGACTATTCGTTCAGCTGCCACTGACTTGGGCATCAAATTGGGCGATTTAGCACAGGCCTTGCGGGTTTCCCTAACGGGGCGAACCGTGTCGCCCAGTCTGTTTGAGGTCATCGCAATTCTTGGCAAAGACGAATCTTTACAGCGATTAAAGGCCTTTTAAATCGGCTCAACAATACCAGGTTTGCTACCACCTTCTTTGTTGTCGACTTTAAGCCCAACCAAAGATTGGCCTGATTTTGCCGCTGCTTCTTCTTGTTCCTTTTGAGCCTGCTCTCTAAGTTGAGCTGCTTTTGCCGCTGCTTCTTCTTGTTCCTTTTGAACCTGCTCTCTAAGAAGTTGCATTGCCCAGTCAATCTCTTGGGCAATTTGCTCTTTATCGCGGTTAAGTTCGGCATCAAATCGAGTACTGTGAATAGGAAGAGGCACCACACGAACTCCTGCGGGTAATAACGCAGCAGCTGCAACCATCTGAGGAATAAACTTGTCTATCGCCGATGATTGGTGACTTTGGGCAGGTCCCCCAAGATTATCCATCAGCACCGCCACATATGTTTGGTTGACTTCACCACCTGCCTGTTTTTGCGCTGCATAGTCGGCAGCAATAAACTGTGAAATTCCTTGCGCTTTGTTGCCGGCATAAATGTAATCAGCAGCTGTCAGCCCCAAGGACTCAACAAAGGCAGTCTTCTTTGCACCCACCAAAGGCAGGCCTGAACATATTTTTATAACAGCGCCCATCTTTTGCAAGACTTCAAGGACACCTTCTTTGAAAGGGACTTCTTCTGGGTAACGATAAGACAACGCTTTGTCGGCAAAATATGTCTTAAATGTATATGCGATAGCATCATTGGCAAACTTTGTCCTGGGAACATCACCCCCCGTTCTTTCCTTAATAATTGAGGCTGTAAAGGGTGATAACTGTCTGTTAATTTCAGGGGACGATAAATACTTAAAGTGGAATCCCCTCCCAATGTCAAATTCCCGCTGCGCAAGCATATCATCGAAATCTAAAAAAACCATAAGCCGCCCGCCCGACAAATCATCCTTTAGAACGGAAGCTAATCCAGCTGGCAACTTACTTAGAAGGTCAAGCGTGAAAGGTTTATTGAAGCGAAGCTCAACAGACCCTGAAGCTGGAACCGAAGAGGAGGAGGATGAAACTAAAGCCGAAGCCGATGCCGCAACTATCTCTTCACCCGATGAAGAGGCGCCAAAACTGGCTGTATTAAAAAACAACAAAAAAGCAGAAAGACTTGATAAAAAAAACTGATTGATAGTCATACACAAAATCTACACAAGACAAAACTCTATAGATTCTACACCTATACTGATTAATAAATGGTTAACTAAAAGAGGAAAAAACTAAACCTGTCTTAAGATCAAGCAGGCATTCGTCCCGCCAAAGCCAAAGGAATTTGACATCACTATCTTTAACGGCCGTTCTTGAGCCTGATGGGGAATAAAGTTTAAATCACATTCTTCCGATGGATTATCAAGGTTCAAGGTGGGAGGCATAACGCCGTCACGTAACGCAAGTGCACAGAACAACGCCTCTATACTGCCTGCTGCCCCTAAAAGGTGACCAATTGAAGACTTGGTTGAAGAAACCGCCAGCTTTTTAGCATGCTCACCAAACAGACGCTTCAAGGCACGCACCTCAACCACATCCCCTAACGGTGTCGATGTGCCGTGGGCATTAATATAATCGATATCTTCTGGATTCAATTTCGCATTGCGCAACGCCTGACGCATGGCACGGAAAGCTCCATCACCATCCTCAGCCGGGGCTGTTATATGATAGGCATCGCCTGACAAGCCATAGCCAACAACTTCGGCATAGATTTTAGCGCCCCGTTTTTTAGCATGTTCATATTCTTCTAATACCAAAATGGCAGAGCCCTCGCCCATTACGAATCCATCACGGTCGCGGTCCCAGGGGCGCGATGCTGCTTTCGGGTTGTCATTAAAATTCGTTGATAAAGCCCGCGCCGCTGCAAACCCAGCAAGGCCGATTCGGCAAACAGCGGCTTCAGTACCACCGGCAACCATAACATCTGCATCACCAAATTGAATAAAGCGTGCGGCGTCACCAATCGCATGGGCACCCGTCGCACAGGCAGTAACCACGGCGTGATTGGGTCCTTTAAAACCATGTTGAATCGATACATGACCGGAGACAAGGTTGATCAAAGAAGCCGGAATGAAAAAGGGACTCACGCGTCGTGTGCCTTGAGTGTTCAAGGTTAAAGACGTGTCGTAAATTTGCGACAGCCCGCCAATGCCTGATCCAATAATAACGCCCGTGCGTTCTTTTTCCTCTTCGTCTGAAGGATGCCAACCAGCATCTTGAATCGCCTGAGCTGCGGCCGCAATACCATAGACAATAAACCTGTCCATTTTGCGTTGGTCTTTTGAAGACACATAGTCGTCAACATTGAAATAATTTTCAACAGCGGGGTCGCAAGGAACCTGTCCGGCCACATGGGCCGGCAAATCACTGATATCAAAACCCGTGATGGTTCTCAAACCTGACTCAGAACGAATCAGGCGCTTCCATGTCGCCCCGGCACCGTTTGCCAAAGGGCTAACGGCTCCTAGACCTGTAATAACGACTCGCCGCATATTGATAAAAACCTTTAAGCGTGTGCCGATTGGGCTTCTATGTAAGAAATAGCTGATTGAATAGTGGTCAATTTTTCAGCAGCATCATCAGGAATCTCGCAACCGAATTCATCTTCGAACTTCATAACAAGTTCAACTTGGTCCAAACTGTCGGCACCTAAATCATCGACAAAGCGCGCATTCTCGACGACTTTTACTTCATCAACGCCCAAATGATCCGTTACAATTTTCTTAACACGTTGAGCTATATCACTCATGACTTTTCCTTTAAGTAGGTTAAAACTTTTCATCATACATAACAGAATACATAGCAGATTTTTTATAAAACTCAAGAACGATCATTAAAAAAATATCTTTTACTGACCTAGGATTTTATAAAAATCAATAATAATCAGCGCTGAGACCAAGCCTGCAGCGATGTCGTCGATCATAATGCCGAAAGAGGCTGTTGAAAAATTTTGTGACAATCGGTGGTCTAGCCATCCAATCGGCCATGGCTTAACGATATCAAAAAACCGAAAAGCCAGAAAACAAGAACCATACAACAACCAAGTCGGTTGGTAAAAAAGCTGCACCAACAAAATTGTCAGCCAAATACCGGCAACTTCGTCAATAACGATATAGCTTGGATCACAATCTTTGAAATTCGATTGCTTCAAAAGATGGTGACTGACCATCCAACCAACAATAAACAACAATCCCAACCCCAGCCATAAGGCATTGGCGCTGGTGTCTAATTTTACAAAAAACAGAAAAAATAGCAACCCTGCCACAGTCCCAGCTGTGCCTGGTGCTTTAGGGAAAAAACCCGCCCCTGCGAAGGAGGCAATAAAAAGGGAAATTTGAGTCATCTACTTTTAGAAGAAACCTCCTTTATATCAAATGCCCGATTAAGCTCAAGATTAGAAGGCCAAGGAAAATAACCGCTAGAATCTTGGCTATTTGCGAAAAGGTTCCAGCAAGATTTCCAAAGCCTAAAAATGATGAAACTACAGCTAATATGAAAAAGATAATTACATAATGTAACATAATCGTTTTGCCCCAAATCGGTTGTTAGTTTACTAACTTACTCTAAAAAGGTCATAAAAGAGGAAGACAATCACGATTGCTCGTTGCTGTCATAGGGAAAAATTTGGTTGCGGGGGCTGGATTTGAACCAACGACCTTCAGGTTATGAGCCTGACGAGCTACCGGGCTGCTCTACCCCGCGTCAAGAGTATTGAGACATATTTACTTTATTTATTTTTTAAAAGCAATAGAATTTTTCTAAGAGGCGTGGTATAAAAAAACATAAATACAAATTTTAGGAAGGAGTTGAGTTTTCAGTGGAAGTTATCGTTCGTGATAACAATGTCGACCAGGCATCCCGTGTATTAAAAAAAAGAATGCAACGGGAAGGAATTTATCGAGAGATGAAGCTGCGTCGGCATTTTGAAAAACCTTCAGAGCGCCGCGCGCGCGAGAAGTCAGAGGCAACCCGTCGTCATCGTAAGTTGATGCGCAAGCGCTTTGAGAGAGAAGGCTACTAGTAGCTTTTTCTTCATCCACCGAACACCAAGGAAAACAAAAAGCCTGCTGATTCAGCGGGCTTTTTTTATGCATAGCCATCAGACAGCTGCATACTCTTTGTCATTCCCGTGCCCCCCTTTGTCATTCCTGCGAAGGCAGGAATCCAGTTGTATTTCTGGCCCCCCACCTGCGCGAGGGTGACAGGAAGACGCGGGATTGCATCCCCCTATTGATTTAAAAAGAATTTACTGTAATAAAAATATTTTCTTAAAAAACTCCCTTGAGTATTGTAAAATAATACTTACAATGTGGTCGTTATTATTTTAATCAAAAG